>CAZITS010000012.1:0-20251 GCA_964542185.1 uncultured Pirellulaceae bacterium | reverse complement strand
ATCTTGCCTGGCCTGCTCCGCGTCCCGGTACATCAGAGGCAGCGTTTCATCTCCTTCCTCGAAGCGGAGCTGGTAATCGATTGCTGGGGAAATGGCAGCTACCACAGGGAATATGCTGGGGCGTTTGTATGCCAGGCGGAGTGCACCTTGCCCGCCCATACTGGTGCCCAGCAGTCCGATCCCGCCTTCGGCCAACTGCCAGCGCTGGCGAATAAATGGAACAACATTGTTCAGGACATGGGCTTCGGCGGTTAGTTCGGGGTCGAATTCTGCGCAGATCCGGTCGGTCCACCAGCTCCTTTGGGTGTGTGGGGCGATCACCGGCAAACCATGCTGATCAAAGGCTTCCATGAAGGGCGTTTTATCCTGTAAACGCTGCAAATGGACTCCGTGCAGGTACAAGATCACGTACCCCTGCGGGTGCTGGTGTGGCGGCTGGTAGACATCACACGGATGTCCTCCAACGGATTCTTCAGTCCAGGTTCCAGTTGATGCATTCAAGGCAAGTATTCCGTGCGGTGATGGAGTGGACCCCGCCGTGGCCGATCGCCAGGCGCTCTACTCGCTGCTGAGACGAAACTCTAGAATGGACGTTTTGTCAAGATCCAGGCGGTAACCTTCACGTGAAAACCCTGCTCAGCGCGGAAGATCTGCGGACTGGGGTCGCCTCCATGGCGGACCGGATTAATCGTAGTCAGGCGGGCCAGCCGCTGACCGTCATCGGTGTATTGACGGGTAGCCTGGTCTTGTTGGCAGACTTGATCCGGTTGCTGGACATGCCCACCCGGGTGGGAGTGGTACAGGCCAGCAGCTATCGAGAGGGTATCAAGAGGGGTCCTCTGACAATCAACGTGGAGTTGATGCCGGAAATCGCTGAACGTGACGTTTTGCTCGTCGATGACATTTTTGACACCGGCCACACCTTAAAAGAAGTCATGGGTTTGATGAAGCGTTTGCAGCCAGCATCGATTCGTTCTGGCGTCTTATTGCGGAAGGTCGGTTGTAGCCAGGTCGATGTCGAGCCGGATTTTGCCGCGTTCGACATTCCTGATGTTTTTGTTGTCGGCTACGGACTTGACTACCGCGATGCCTATCGGAACCTCCCCTATTTGGCTGCCTTGGAGCCGGGCGAGATTTCCCGCGATCCGGAATGAGACCTCTTCAACTGGTGTTGCTGACGCGGCGGTACTGGCCCCAGGTGGGAGGTGCCGAGATGGTTATGGCCAGGTTGGCAGCTCAATTCCAGCAGGCGGGTGTCGAAGTTTGCGTGTTGACTGCCCAATGGGAGTCGCATTGGCCCACAGACCTCGTTCATCGGGGTGCCCGGGTAACACGAATTGCAAATCCTCGAGCCCGGGGATGGGGGACCTACCGTTACATGCGTGGCATTGCCCGCTGGCTGCGCACCCACCGAGATCAGTTTGACCTGGTCTATGTGTCGATGCTCAAGCACGACGCTTACGCTGCCTTGGGCGCTTTGCGCAGCCTGTCCAGGCCTGTTGTGTTACGGGCGGAGGGGTCGGGAGAAACGGGAGACTGTGCCTGGCATCTGCAAGCCCGTTTTGGCCCGCGCATCCGTCAGCGTTGTCAGACTGCCCAGGCGGTGGTCGCGCCCAGCGATGACATTGCGGCAGAATTGCAGGCGGCAGAATTTAATCCGCAGCAGATTCATCGTATTGATAACGGGGTACCGGTTCCGGATCTTGACCAGCTCCCCAATTGCGCAGAAAGTCGTCGCGCGCTGGCGGACGGCAATCGCGATCTGCAAGTCAAACCGAACGCTCCGGTTGTGCTTTATACGGGGCGTTTACACGAGGCCAAAGGGTTGTTTGATCTGGTTCGCGCATGGCCACAAGTTCTCAAACGGTGGCCGCAGGCAAGGCTCTGGATGGTGGGGGAAGGTCCGGCTGGTCAGGCGCTCTGGGACCTGGCCAAGGAGCTGCATTTGCAGGGGGCTCTGTTCCTGCCAGGCGCCTACGATGAAGTGGTCGATTTACTGATCGCCGCCGATTTGTTTGTCCTGCCTTCCTACCACGAGGGCATGTCCATTTCGTTACTGGAAGCGATGGCGAGTGGCACTCCTGTTGTGGCCAGTGACATCAGCGCAAACCGTAAACTGGTACAACATCGAGAACATGGATTGTTGTTTCGCCCTGGTAGCGTAGAGGGACTGGCAGCCGCCATGATTCGACAAATTGAGCATGCGGCGTAGGCACGCGACTGGGCAGCACAGGCACGGCGGCGCGTTGAGACATCGTTTTCGTTGGAGCAAATGGTCCGTGAACACTTGAGTTTGTTTGAGCAACTTTGCCCGCCCACTACTACAGGGGCCCGTGACCGGGGCTGATTTGGTGTTTGACCGAGTTGGTGTTTGACCGATGAAGTGCATCCTTCACATCATTCCGACGCTCGACCGCGGCGGGGCAGAGAAGCAGCTTTCGCTCCTGGTGCCGCGTCTGCCGCGCGATCGGTTTAATGTCCATGTCGCGTTGTTAACGCGGTCTGGACCGCTGCGCGAGGAGCTGCAAGATCACCAGGTGCCAGTCATCGAGATCAACAAGAAGTGGAAACTGGATCCGGGAGCGTACTGGCGACTGCGGCGGGAGATTGCCAGGTTACAGCCGGACCTGGTGCACACCTGGTTGTTCGCCGCCAATAGTTACGGTCGACAGGCGGCCCTGGCCTGCCGTGTGCCTCGGATTGTCGCTGGTGAGCGTTGCGTCGATCGATGGAAAGACTGGCATGAACTGGCGCTGGATCGCCATCTGGCACGGCGTACCGATCGCATCGTGACCAACAGCCAGGGCGTACGGGACTTCTACGCAGGACATGGTGTCCCGGCAGAAAAGTTTACGGTGATTCCCAACGGAGTCGATCTTCGCACTAGCATCTCCGCAGGCGATACAGGGCGCTGGCGGCAGGATTTACGAGAGTCTGGCATCCCCGAAACGGCGCGGTTGGTGGTGGCCATCGGTCGCCTCTGGCCTCAGAAACGGTACAAGGATTTGATCTGGGCTGCCCATCTGTTGCAGGCGGCCCGTGGGGATACCCATTTATTGATTCTCGGCGAAGGACCGCAACGCTGGCGGCTGGAACGCTATACGCGCCAGTTGGGAGCGGCCTCTTACGTTCATTTCCTGGGACAGCGCGATGATGTGCAGGGTTTGTTACCCGCCTGTGATTGCCTTTGGCTGGGTAGTGGTTACGAGGGCCAATCGAATGCCATCCTGGAAGGGATGGCAAACGGCCTGCCGGTCGTCGCAACCGATATTCCCGGGAATCGGGAACTGGTGGTCGATCAGGAAACTGGATTTCTGGTCGCGGTTGGGGATCGCGCCGGTTTTGCGCGGTGGACTCAGAGGTTACTCCAGGATCGGCCGCTCGCGGATCGCCTGGGAAGGGCTGGCCAGCAGCGGGTGCGGGCGGAGTTTTCTGTTGACCAGATGGTACGGCGGCACACAGAACTTTACGAAGAATTGTTGACATGAAGCCCGGCAGTCGAAGCTTTTCTGGTAGATGTGGCGGGTACCGGTTGCCAGGTTGCCCGCTGGGTTGTTTGTTTGAGTCAGGCGGTTGGCGCGCGGTTGCCTGTTGCCTGTTACTGCTTCCCGCTGGAGATGCTTGCGGCGATCCGCCGGAGCCGCCGATTCAACTGGGATCGCGGCGTGAATTAATGCTGGACGACTATCTGTTCAGTTCGCTCAAGAACCTGAAATTCCGTTTGCACTCGCCCCGCCTGGCCGAAAAGGTCCTGGAATTTGATGCGCCTTGGGAAGGCCGTCGCGATCATGGGATCAGCGTTGTTGGATACCCTGTGACGATGCAGGACGGAGATCGTTTCCGACTCTACTACGCGTCGTATCTCGGATTGCGCTTCAAGCCTGCCGATCCCAGTGCGCAGTTTACCGGCTACCTGCAGAGCAAGGACGGCCGCCGCTGGCCGCGTGTGGATCTCAATCGCGTGGAGTTCGCCGGTTCCAAACGCAACAACATTCTTCGCAAGGGTGGCAGTACGTCCCATAATTTTGCGCCCTTTATAGATCGACGTCCGGGAGTTTCGGCAGCCCAGCGCTACAAGGCCGTGGGTGGCAATGGGCGGGCTTACGCGTTTGCCTCGGCAGATGGATTGGAATGGAAAAAGCTCCGGGATTCTCCCATTGTTGATGGCGACGAGGCGGCTTTTGACCAATACGGCGCAATCCGCTGGGGCAACAACCCGGGCAAGGAGCGGGCCATTCTGGATTCCCTGAATGTGGCCTTCTGGGATTCGGCGCGGGGCCAATACGCACTCTATTTTCGCGCCTACCTGCCGGCTTTACGGCGTGACGGTGACGAAATTCAAGGAGTGATCCGGAGTGTCATGCGGGCGACTTCGGATGATTTTCTTGATTGGTCGAACATCGAACCGATTGAATTTGGTGAACCGCGTCGATTCTGGAAGCACGAGTTGTACACAACCGCACTGCGGCCTTATCACCGCGCGCCACATTTGCTGATTGGTTTTCCACTGCGGACCGTCCCACGGCGACCGCTGCGGGGGACTTCGTTTGGGCTCAGCGAAAGCGCCTTGATGTTCAGCCGCGACGGTAAACACTTTTCCCTGTTTGATGAACCATTGATGCCACCAGGTCGCGATATTCGAAATTGGAGCAAGCACGGCAATATGATCGCCTGGGGGATGTTGGCTACAGCGCCTGATGAGTTGTCGATCTACTTCCTCCAGCACGACCATCAGCCGACCACGCACCTGCGCCGTGGTACGTTGCGTACGGATGGCTTTGTGTCGTTGCGCGCGGTCGGTTTTCCAGGCGGTACTGCGGTTACCCACCCGTTGGTGTTTGAGGGAAATCGACTGGAAATCAATGCAGCGACCGGCGCTGCCGGAGGTATCTCCGTGGCGATCCTGGACGCAATAACCGGCAAGCCGATTGCGGGTTACGAGCAAAGCCAGGAATTTTTCGGAGATCAGATCAGCCATGTCGTGCATTGGAAAGGCCGTAATGCGATCGGTTCTCTGGCAGGCCGGGCGATTCGCTTGAAGTTCACGTTATTTCATGCGGACTTGTTTTCGTTGCGGTTCTTCGAAGAATCTTGATAGGCCCCTCGTCGCTGGTCTCCGCCACTCGTGACACGACAGGGTTGGGGAATTGACCCTGGTTCGAAGCGGTCGGATACTACAAGCCCCGCCTGGTGAACACGCCAGTGCGGTGAACGCAGGCGCGCTGGCGTGGACCTGATACCAGAGGACGGGAGAGAGTGGCATGATGGTTTCCTGGCGATCCAGATACACCCCGTTTGCGCAGGCACTGTCTGTTGCGCAGGCGCTGTCAGCCCGCAGAATGCTGCCCATTAGTGGCCGACGCACTGCCCTCCTCGGCCCCGTTTGTTTGTTGCTGCTGGTTTGCCTGTTGCCCGCGTTGCCCGCCGCCCCACCGAATATCATCTTCATCATGGCAGACGATTTGGGTTACGGTGACCTGGGTTGTTTCGGACAGCGTCGCATTCAAACGCCTCAGATTGATCGTTTGGCACGCCAAGGAATGCGGTTCACTGATTTTTATGCGGGTTCCACAGTTTGCGCACCATCGCGCTGTGTGTTAATGACCGGATACCATACCGGGCATGCGTTTATTCGCGGAAATGGGAAAGACAACCTGAGACCGTCCGATGTTACGGTTGCTGAGGTTCTCAAGCCTGCCGGCTACGCAACCGGCCTGATTGGTAAATGGGGGTTGGGACATGAAGGTTCCAGTGGTTTGCCCACACGACAAGGTTTCGATCTGTTTTATGGCTATCTGGATCAACATCACGCCCACAATTACTACCCGAGTTTTCTGGTGCGCAACGAATCCCGTGTTGCACTGAACAACGTCGTTCCACGCGAGGGCAAATTTGGCCAAGGGGTGGCGTCGAAAAAAGTTGACTACAGTCATGATTTGATTACTCGTGAAGCCCTTGCATTTGTCGACCGACATCACGATCGTCCCTTTTTCTTGTACTGGTCGTTGACGATTCCTCACGCGAATAACGAAGCGCGTGCCAAAGGCATGGAGGTCCCGGATTACGGGATCTACAGTGACCGCGCATGGCCAGAACCGCAAAAAGGACATGCCGCCATGATTACCCGGATGGACTCCGATGTGGGGCGACTGCTGGCGCGACTGGAACATCACGGCATCGCAGACAACACCGTCATCTTTTTTACTTCGGATAATGGTCCCCATCGTGAAGGGGGCAACGACCCGGATTTTCAGGATTCCAATGGTCCCTTGCGGGGTATCAAACGCGACCTGACGGAAGGCGGTATCCGGGTTCCGATGATCGTGCGTTGGCCTGGAAAGACAGGCGCCGGCGTGACGAGCGATTTTGTCGGTGGCTTTCAGGACATTATGCCGACGTTGGCTGATTTGGCGGATACCCAGGCGCAGGTTCCAGATGACATCGACGGCATTTCTTTTGCGCCCACACTGTCCGGTGACGCCGCGTCGCAGCCACAGCATGACTTTCTGTATTGGGCATTTTACGAACGCCGAGGTGCCCGCGCGGTGCGCCGCGGTCACTGGAAAGCGGTCCAGCAACCCATTCGTGCGGCCGTTCGACTCTACGATCTGAAAAACGATCTTGGGGAACAGGTCGATGTGTCAGCAGCGCACCCCCAGCGTGTGGCGGAGCTGGTTCGTTTGATGGATGGAGCGGACACGCCGACCCGCCGCTGGAAGTTTCCCGGCGCAGTGCGGAAAAAAGCCACAGCCAACTAAATCGCAACGAGTGACGACGTTATTTCGGTTGGGAAACCTGGATTGAAATGGGATACGTATGACGACCGCACCGGATCGTTTGAAGTTGCTTTTTCTGTGTACCGGAAATTCCTGCCGCAGCCAGATGGCGGAGGGTTGGGCACGGGCCCTCAAAGCCGACCAGATCGAAGCCTATTCGGCGGGTATTGAAAAGCATGGATTGAATCCGCGCGCGGTCCAGGTCATGGAAGAGGCGGGTGTAGACATTTCCGGTCAGCAGTCACAAACCGTTGACGAACTGGGTCCAATCGCCTTTGACCTGGTGGTGACTTTGTGTGGTCATGCCCATGAACACTGCCCGGTGTGGGTGGGTACCCCGCGCGTGGTGCACCACGGCTTTGAGGACCCTCCTCGGCTGGCAGAGCAGGCAGCGGATGAGCAAGCGCGGCTCTCTTGTTACCGTCGTGTCCGTGATGAAATCCGCCATTGGGTCACAGACTTGCCGGCAAACGTATAGCCTGGGGAACTCTCGCCGGACGGGTGGCTGGCCGCGGTTCCGTGGCGGTCCTCGTCGCCGTTGTCATGGTGGCGGAACTCGTGGTACTATGAAACAAATGTTCCTCTGCCGCCGGCGATGCCATCGGGAGCTCTTGGATGTTTGACGTAGGCAGTTTTCAAGCGCGCACGTGCAGCGGTGTTTCACGCCGCTCGTTCTTGCGGTTGGGTTCGTCGCTGCCGCTGGCGTTGGGCCTGGGAAGCTCCGTTGAGCCGGCCCTGGCCGCCGCAACGGCCCGCGCCAAGTCGGTCGTATTTGTTTTTCTCTGGGGTGCACCCAGCCATTTGGATACGTGTGATCCCAAGCCCACCGCGCCGGCCGAATACCGGGGTCCTTTCGGTGTCATTCCGACACGCACCCCGGGAGTTCACTTCAGCGAGTTGATCCCGCAGGTCGCACAGCGCAGCCATCTTTACACTTTGATTCGCAGCCATGCTACCACGGCGCCAGGTCATCCCGATGCCGGCACTGTTGCACTCACCGGATTTGAGGAGAATCCCAAACCGGTCCAGCCCAATTTTGGCTCCATTGTCGCCCGCCATCGTGGGCGCGTCGGCAACCTGCCCCCGTTTATTTCGATTGCGCGCGGTACGGTGATGGACGGGGCGCGGCGGATCGAAGGGTATGGTGGTGGAACTTTGGGTCAACTGTACGATCCGTTCCTGGCCGGTGCTTCGGAATTGGGGGAGGTGGAAATTCCAGCGCTGCAACTGCTGGATGGTCTGGTCCCCAACCGGATTGACGATCGCCGGCGGCTCTCCCGGCAGCTGGATGCGGTTCCCCGCACGCTCGCGCTGTCCGGTTTTGATCGGTGGAATCAAACCTATCAGTCGGCATACAAGCTGTTAATGGATTCACGCTCCCGCCAGGCGTTCGATTTGACTCGGGAGAGCCCGCAGACCCGCGAGCGGTACGGACAAAGTGTGTTCGGGCAAAGCTCGCTGTTGGCGCGGCGCCTGGTTGAGGCGCAAGTGCCCTACATTCAATTGAACTATAGCCGTCATGTCGAGGCGATTACCCCCGGGTTTGAATTCGGCTGGGATACGCACATCTACAACTTTGAATTCTTGCAGGATTTGCATTGCCCGATTTTTGATCGTGCTTTTTCTGCATTCCTGGATGACATGCATGTCCGGGGCCTGCTGGAAGACACTCTCATTGTCTGTATGGGCGAATTTGGCCGTACTCCCAAGATCAACAACCGTGCAGCCCGTGACCATTGGCCCCCCTGTTATTTTTCACTGTGGGCGGGTGCTGGAATTGAACCAGGTCGGGTGATTGGCGAGAGTGATCGTCTCGGTGAGCATCCCAAGACTGATCCCATTTCACCTCTCATGGTGGGTACCACGATTGCCGAGTTGGCGGGGATCAGTTCCCAGGACCGCGCGGAAATGAACGTGCTCAGCGGTGGAAAGGTTATCGATGGACTGCTCTAAGTCCGCCGCTCCGCTGTGGGTGACTGTGTCGGGGGTGATTGGCTGCTGGCTGGTAGTACTGGCGAGTTTGCCGGGTACTTCCCTGGCCGCAGCCGAACCGAAACGTTTGACCACCGACGGCCGGGGCAAGTTCAGTCCGGTGTTCATCGATGAGACTGCTCTGATCTACGTTGATTTTGTCAAACCGGTTTTGTTCCAGATCCAGCGGATGACGTTAGCCGACGGCCGCGTCGAGCCGTTCCATTCGGACGCGAAAGCACCTGAAATGGAGCCAGCGTTGTCGGCCGATGGTCGCTACTGCGCCTTTGTCCAAACACGCGGAGCCCTCAGCCTGGCCCTGGTCATTCGAGATCGACAGAAGAACCAGGACGCTGCGATCCCACCGGCGCCCGGGTTCGCCGGTTACCGCAGCCCCACGTTCTCACCCGACGGCAAGCAGGTGGTCTATTCGTTTGCGGAGAAGGGTAGACAAAGTTTGTTTTCCGTCGATATCCAGGCCCAGAATCGGCGCAGGCTGACAGATCATGTGGGCATCGACAACTGGCCCATGTTTTCACCTGATGGAAAACAAATCCTGTTCGGATCAACGCGCGATGGCAACTTTGAGATCTATACGATGGACGCCGATGGCGAGAACATCAAGCAATTGACGCACAGTCCGTTCCAGGACTTGCGGCCCCGCTATTCTCCCGATGGCAGACAGATCGTGTTCACCAGTAACCGGGATGGGAACTACGAGATCTACACGATGCACACTGATGGGTCACAGCTGCGGCGCATTACGAATCATCCAGAACGGGATGATTATGCAACCTGGCACCCGGCTGGCGACTCCATCGTGCTGGTCAGTGAACGGGCCGGCCGGCACGATCTCTACCACTTGCCGATCGCCGAGTAGGGAATTGCTGATCGCGGAGCAGGGAAACGGGTCCTGGGCGATCTCATCGGGTGTCGGCTGACCGAGTCAAGTCCAGTCAATGGCCAGGCGGGTCCAGCGAATTCCGCAGCGGCCTTCTTCCACCGACCAGTGGGTGGCCAGCACACTGCCGTCTGCCAGGACCACGGCGGTTGGGAATCCGAATTGAAAAGCTGCCAGTTCTTCAGTCTGCCAGTTTTCTGACGCCTGGCGTTGGTGTTGCGTTTGCGCGTCATAGAGAATTCCCTCGTGGTGCACCGTCCAGGAGTCGTCGGTCATGGTGACCAGGCACATGATGATTGCCTGGTCGCCGTAGCGGCGGTTATAGACGACCAGTAACCGGTCATCGCCGAGCGAAATCGGTGTCATCGTCTGGCCTTGAATGCCAGTACTCTGAACGGGTCCCCAGCTGGTACCGCGATCGCAGGAAATCGCGAAGGAGTTCGGTTCGTCGATGTAGTCGGGACGGGTTGCCGTCCAGGCGGTGGCCAACACACGGCCGTCGCCCAGTTGCGCCAGTTTTTGTTCAAAGAAAACCCGCTGTTGCTGGCGATCCTCCAGCACGACGCTGGTGTGTGGCCATGTTTGACCACCGTCATCGGAAATGGCAACCAGGACCTGTTCACCCAGGCGATCACTGGCAGGCAGCGTCGCTGCCGGGGCCAGCAGCCGCCCATCACCCAGTGGCAGAATGCCATGTGAAACTTCCAGTGGGCAGTCGACGCCAAAAGGGACTTCGCTGGCCGATGACCACGTTTGGCCCTCGTCCGCAGAGCGGCAATAGATTGCCGTGGTAGCCCGCTCACCAAACGCGTTTTGCGTGTCGCTGGCGATCCGGGATCCATAGGCGTAGAGTGTTTTGCTATCCGCGTCGTAACTCGTTTTCAGCGCATTGGCCCAGCCGTGTTCCGGATCGACCGGCAACACCGTACCAGCCAGGTGCCAGGTCCGACCCCCATCTGTCGACCGGGCCCAGTCACTTCCCCCACTGACATGCGCGGCACCCCCGACACTGAAACTGCAGACCAGATCGCCGTTGGGCAGCTGGGTAGCCTGGGGAAATGCCGATTCCCGCTCATCCAGACGCCCGGTCTCTCGGATTTCGATGGTCGGCATGAAAAAAATCCTTTCTGCGAGTAGTGGCGTCGGTGTTCGTAGCGAGACAGGGAAACCAGCGTTACCAACCAGTTTTCTGACGGAGGCAGCCGGCCCAACGCCCGTCGCTGCTGCCAGTCGTCCGGATTCGCGATCGGCAAGTGTTGCGGTGTCGCAACGTGGGCGTGTTTTTACCCTGTAGCGCAAGTGGCACGCTGGTATATTAACAGTTTGGCTTGGAGCTATGTGTCCGCAAGCCACAGCAAGATTATTCCAGAGCAGCGATGACTATGAAGTGGTTGTCTCCCATCGTACTGACAGGCTGGGTACTAGCAGGCTGGAATATGTTTGCAGCGGTTGCTCCGCTAGCGGCCGCAGAAACGACAGCGCGCTTATCGGAAAGCCAACTGGCGTTCTTTGAGAACCGCATCCGGCCCCTGTTGGCCAACCGTTGCCAGAATTGTCATGGCCCCAACAAGCGGGAATCGGGTTTCCGGGTGGACACGCGAGGAGCAATGTTGTCCGGTGGCGATTCCGGACCAGCGATTGTGCCAGGTAAACCTGCAGAGAGTTTATTGCTGGATGTGGTGAATTACCGTAGCGATATCAAGATGCCTCCGGAGAAAAAGTTGAGTCCAGAGGAGATCGCCACACTTACTGAGTGGGTGCAGCAAGGCGCGCCTTGGCCCGGCGCAGCGGGTGATTCGCAGATCCGTAAAGATCGCGGTGGTTTTTCGATTAGCGAAGAAGATCGGTCTTTCTGGTCGTTACAGCCTTTGCAGCATACGGTGCCGCCGACTGTTCGCCAAACGGACTGGGTGAATGCACCACTGGATCAGTTTGTGCTGGCCCCACTGGAGGCGGCTGGTTTTGCGCCTTCGGCAGCGGCAGACAAACGGACGCTATTGCGTCGCGTGACGCTGGATCTGACAGGATTGCCACCTCAGACCGATGAGATTGAGCAGTTCCTGGCAGACGAGTCGCCGACCGCATATGCAAAAGTCATTGATCGTCTACTGAGTTCTCCACATTACGGCGAGCGCTGGGGCCGGCATTGGCTGGATGTAGTTCGTTACGCCGACACTGCTGGTGAAACGGGTGACTACCCGGTGCGCGAGGCGTACCTCTATCGCAATTGGGTGATCGCAGCATTCAATCGAGACCTTCCTTACGACCAGTTCGTGCGACAGCAGTTGGCGGGGGACATCATGTCGCGCGGAAAAACCGGTCAAGAATACAGTGACTTGATCAAGGCGACGGGTTACATCGCTATTTCGCGGCGGTTTGGTTTTGATTCCGAGAATTATCATTACCTGACGATTCAGGACACGATTGACACCGTCGGCCAGTCGCTGATGGGGCTTTCCCTGGGATGTGCCCGTTGCCACCACCACAAGTACGATCCGGTTTCGATCCAGGATTACTATGCGCTCTACGGTATTTTTCAGAGCACCCGTTATGCCTTCCCAGGTAGCGAACAGAAAAAACGCCCCTATGACATGGTGCCGGCAATTCCGGAAGGCGAGGCTCGCGACAAGAAGGCGATGTACGACACAGAGCTCGCGCGCTCAGAGCAGGTCGTGAAGGATCTTGCAGCGCGCCAGGCAACACTGCAATCGCGACTCGACAAAATCTCCCGCGGAGACGGAGGTTTTGAGTTTCAGGCACTGGGTGCGGCCCCCGCGAATCCCTGGACGCGCGATGATGGTGTGCGTGTCACCGCTGCGGCGCAGAGTCCCTATCAACATGTCTATGGAAAAGGCACACGGGGAATTCACCTGCCCGCGGGGGGGCACAATTTTAATTTTGGCAAGGCGGTTACTCCCATCCGGAAGGACAATCAAACCGCCAGGCTCTATTTCAATATTGATTTCCGCAACACCGTGGAAGGCAAAGAGAATGAAGGGGATGGAGGTTACCGGTTCTACCTCGGCCGCGGTCCCGGCAATTCCGCGGCGGTTGAAATGTCTGCCAATCGTCACCACTTTACGGTGAAAGATCGTGATCGCTGGAAAATTATTCAGCCTCTTGAATATGGCCAGTGGTACAACTTGCAAGTTGTGCTGGATTTGCAGCGACGGGTTTACAGTGGAACACTGTCTACGCCTGAGCGGGTTGTTCCCTTCGGCGACATTCGATTTACCGCTGACTGGGATGGCACGATCGACAAGTTTTTTGTCGACAGCTATGGGTTTCCCGGGGGGAACAAGCCGGCGCACGAATTTGACAATCTGGCGATCGGTGTCATGCCCTTTGAACCCTTGGTTACCGCGTCGCAGGCTGGTGGTAAAGTAACGGCGACGGCCCGCGAATTAGATAATTTTGTGGCGCAGATTGAAACGCGGCGCCTCGATCAGCCTGTTGTCGACTTGGGTGGCCGCCAGGGGGTTCATGTTTGGCGTACGGCCCAGGAACTGCCCAGTTTAGTGGTCAATGCGACCGAGCAGGCGGTCCAAGTTCCGGGTGTGGTTCCGGCTCGCAGTGTCGCGGTGCATCCCGGAGAGAAAACGGCGGCGGCCATTGCCTGGCGCAGTCCTTTTGCCGGGCGCGTGCAAGTGACCGGACGGATCAGTGATCAACACGATTGCGGTGATAGCGTACTCTGGACACTTGACCACCAGGCGGCCCGCGGTTTTCGAGCGCTCGCCCGCGGTGACGTAACAACCGGGCAGGCGGGGCAGTTAGTGGGGGACGGTTCTGTTGACCTCGGAAAACTTGAGGTACAGCAGGGAGATCTACTGCAATTGGCGGTTTTTCCCAAGGCACACTACGGTTGTGATCTGACGGGGATCGAATGGGAAATCCGCGAGCTGGACGGGCGTCAACGGGTCTGGAATCTGGCTCGCGATATCGTCTCTGATTTGCACCAGGGGGGGCGCGGAAACCCGCACAGCGATTCCCATGGAAATGCGGCGACCTGGTACTTTTACGAGTTGTCGGCCGACCGTGGCGCCAGCTGGTCCAGTCAAAGGAACCGGTTTGACGTTGTCATTTCTGACGCGGATCGCAATTTGCAGCAAGAGCTCGCTGCAGTGAATGCAGAGCATCAGCAGGCGACTGCACACGTCGCTGCGCTGCGCCGCCGGGAATTGCCGTACCAGGTCGTCTACGCGGTTCGCGAAGGAGAGCCTGTCAACGCGCAGATTCATCGCCGCGGCGATTTCAAGCGGTTGGGCGATGTAGTCCAGAGACGATTCCCGCGGGTGCTCGGTGGGACCGATGTGCCAGCTGACTATCCCGGGAGTGGTCGCGCTCTGCTGGCGGACTGGATTCTCGACACGGCAAATCCGCTGACAGCACGCGTCATTGTCAATCGTCTCTGGCAGTGGCACTTCGGTCGGGCCCTGGTGCGCACACCGAATGACTTTGGTCGCCGAGGTCAATTGCCGACACATCCTCAACTGCTCGATTTTCTCGCGCAGCGGTTTCTGCAGCGCGGTTGGTCGATGAAGGCGATGCACCGCATGATCCTGCAGTCGGCCGCCTACCAGTCATCGGGTCGCGCCACGGATCGGCTGTTGCGGACAGATCCAGAAAATCGCTTGTTGGGGCGTTTTGGAAGACGGCGATTGGACGCGGAGATGATTCGAGATGCGCTGTTGGTCGTCGCCGGGAATCTGGACAAGTCAACGGGTGGAGAGCATCCATTTCCCGATGTCAATTCCTGGGGTTTTAGTCAACACGCGCCGTTCAAGGCGGTCTATGACCATGATCAACGCAGTGTGTATTTGATGGTGCAACGTCAACACAAGCACCCTTTCTTGTCGTTGTTCGATGGTCCCGACCCGAATGCGAGCACCCCCCAACGCGTCAACACCACTGTTCCGACTCAGGCTTTGTACATGTTGAACAGCCCGTTTTTCCACCGGCAATGCGAGGACTTTGCCCGGCGTTTGTATCGGGACCATCCGACGGATCGGAAACGACTCGAAGTCGCCTATGAAATGGCGTATGGAAGGTTGCCTGTCTCTGCGGAACTAGCCAGCGCCCAACAGTTTCTGAGGCAGTACCGAAAGCAGTTGGCAGACGCCGGCGGGGATGCACGGGAACTTCGCCTCTGGTCGGCTTATGCCCGGATTCTGCTGGCGAGCAACGAATTTCTGTATGTCGATTAAAGTGAAAGAATCAGGTGTCTAAACGGTCGGTCACCGCTGAGTACTGGATCTGAAAGTTCTTCCTGAAGCGACGGGCACAACCCGCATGCCCTGCGCCGATAGTGGAGATGTGGAAGCTTGCATTTGTCCGGATTCAGACCTAGGATGCTGTAGACCTGTTCAGAACGGCAGCATCCCTGCTTTCTCCAAGAGTCGAGCCGTAATCCCATGTACCGTTTTGTTTCGTCAAGCCCGACTCTCTGTACCTGTTGTTGTCCGTAGTTACCGGGCATTCCCTGGCTGCACTGGTTGACGCAGAATTCTGCCCCCAGTGCATTGTGGCAGACGCGGGGAATGGTTGTGGCGGAAGACAACTTCTTTGACAATCCCAGCTACCGGTCGAGGCTTCCTTGGCCCCCAAATGTGAGACGCTGTTATGGCATCTGAAACCCGTGCTCCCCAGGAACTCAATGCGTTAACGGAGGAGATTGTCCAAACCTATACTGACGTGGGAACCGTCAATTATTTGGGCCATGCTCCGCTTCCGCGGTATGAACAGATCGTGTCCGTTCTGGAGGACCTCAAGGACATCATTTTTCCAGGTTATCGGCGCCGCGAGGGTTTGCATTTGGGTAATGTGGCATACCACGTTGGGGATCTGGTGGATCGGCTGCATACCAATCTCAGCAAGCAGGTTGCGCGGGCCTTGCGGCATGAAGTTCGTGTCGGTCGATCCGAACCCGGCGCGCCACAACCAGACCAGGAGTACGAGGACCAGGGTCAGGCACTCGCGCTGGCGTTCCTGCAGCGCATTCCTGCAGTCCGTCGTATTCTCGCGACGGATGTACAAGCGGCGTACGATGGGGATCCGGCTTGCCAGAATCTGGACGAAGTAATTTTCTGTTATCCAGGACTGGAAGCAGTCACTGTTCACCGCTTGGCGCACGAATTGTTTCTCCTGAAAACACCATTTATTCCACGCATGATGGCTGAATGGGCACACCGCGCTACCGGGATTGACATCCATCCGGGTGCCACGATTGGCAATCATTTTTTCATTGATCACGGAACGGGCGTTGTGATCGGCGAGACCTGCCAGATTGGGAACCATGTCAAACTCTACCAGGGTGTGACATTGGGGGCACTCAGCTTTCCTACCGATACCGATGGGAACGTGATCCGCGCAATGAAGCGGCACCCTACGCTGGAAGACCGTGTGGTGGTCTATGCGAACGCTACGATTCTTGGTGGTCAGACATGCGTTGGACATGATGCGGTGATTGGTTCAAGCGTGTGGCTGACCGAAGGTGTCGCACCGCATACGACAGTCCTGTTGGAGAAGCCGAAGTTGCGGTTACGGTCAGAGACGCCGACCGGTCTGGAACCAGAAATCAGTTACCAGATCTGAGCTGGCCTGAGAGCCTGCGCTGGCTACGGGATCTTTACGCCACGTCGCCCAGTTTGAGTACGCGGCCGTAGCGGCGTCCGACCATCCGCCGCAGCCGAATCAGCTCATCATCCTGTAGTTCCGGGTCAGCGGCAATCAAATTACGGGCGTCGCGGCGGGCTTCTTCCACCAGCTCGTGATCGCGTTGCAAGTCCGCGATCCGCAGGGGTGGCATGCCGTGTTGCGCAGCGCCAAAGAGATTTCCGGGGCCCCGTAGCTGAAAGTCCTTTTCAGCCAGTTCAAAACCATTTGTTGAATTTGCAAATGCCTCCAGGCGGGCGTCCACCACCGAAGCATCATCGGGAACGAACACACAGACGTAGCCAGGGTGTTTGCCGCGACGAACGCGTCCTCGTAGCTGGTGTAATTGAGCGAGTCCAAACCGATCGCCATTTTCGATTGTCATCACTGTCGCGTTCGGCACATTGATGCCGACTTCGATGACGGAGGTTGCGATGAGTACCTGCAATTGGCCTGCTGAGAAAGCACGCATTGTGGCGTCCTTTTCTTCACCCGATAGCCGGCCGTGGATGAGCCCCAGGCGAAACGCTTCCAGGGGGCCATTAGCAAGTTGCTCGAAAGTAGCTTCAACGCTGGCAATCTCTTCATCTGTTTCTTCGACGCGTGGTACGACGACAAATCCTTGTCGTCCCGTACGTAGTTGCTCGCAAAAAAACGACCACCACTGGTCACGTTGATTGGAGTTGGCCAACTGTGTGTGTACCGGCTGGCGTCCTGGCGGCAGCGTCTTGAGCGTCGAGACTTCGAGGTCACCATAGAGTGTCATGGCGATTGTCCGCGGAATGGGTGTCGCGGTCATGACCAGATAGTGGGGGTCCATGCCAGAATGACGCAACGCCGCCCGCTGGTTGACCCCGAAGCGGTGTTGTTCGTCTATCACCACCAGCCCCAGGCGGGAAAAGCGGACCGTGTCCTGCAGTACGGCTTGGGTCCCGATCACCAGATCGACGTCTCCTTGTTCGAGGGCCGCCAGGTTCTCGCGCCGTTGGGCTGCCGAGAGTGTCCCTGTCAGCAGTGCCATCCGTACTTTACTGTTCTGTAGATCTGCGGATAAGGTGCGCCAATGTTGTCGCGCCAGGACTTCCGTGGGGGCCATCAAGACCGCTTGATGCCCATGTGCAACTGCCAGCAGCATGGCGTATTCGGCGATCACCGTTTTGCCACTGCCGACGTCTCCCTGGAGCAAGCGGTTCATGGGAATGGATCGCGCCATGTCCTGGCAGACGTCTTCGATCGCCAGACGCTGGTCTGCGGTGAGTGAAAAGGGAAACAAGCGCTGAATACGAGAGTCAATTTCTGTAGAAGTCGGGAGCGGTGGAGCAGAATGTTCGTGGGTGAGGAGCCACCGACGTCGCGCCAACGCCAATTGCATGACCAACAGTTCTTGATAAATGAAACGCCGTCGTGCGCGCTCCAGGGAGTGATGGTCATCCGGCTGGTGGATTTGGGCGAGTGCTCGATGGATGGGCCAGAGGTCGTGGGCCTCTCGATAGGTTGCTGGCAGAACTTCCTCGACCGCAGCGGTTGTTGCGTCGACGACGGATTTGACGATCCGTCGCATTTGGTGCTGCTTGATTCCCTCGGTCAGTGAGTAAATCGGCAGGATGTCACCCGCGGTTGGCAGCTCCCCTTCAGCCAGAAACTGGATTTGAGGATGCGTCATTTCCCAATGGGTGCCGTTTTGTTTGGGTTCTCCGGCGAATAAGACATGCTGGCCGGGATGAAATTTTTTCCGCAGAAACGACTGGTTGTACCAGACTCCCCGCAACCTGTTTCCGTCCTCTTGAATCGTGACGGTGAGCCGTGAACGTCCCCATCGTCCGGCGGTTGGTTTGATTTCGTCAACGGTACCCAGGACGCTCACGGCGTGGCCTTCTGCCAAGTCGTCGATCGCGCACAATTCGCTCAGATCCTGGTAGTCGCGCGGAAAAAAGAACAACAAGTCCTGGGCCAAGCGCAGGCCTAACCGTTCCAGCAGCGCGCCGCGCTGTGGTCCCACGCCAGGCAGGAATTGCACGGGCGTCGTCAAGGCATCTCGGTCAGCATGGTGGTCAGGGTCCATGCGGTCATTGTACCGCTGTTCCGCTGGCTGACATCAGTCGTGGTGTTCTGGTGGCTTCAACCAATGGCTTCCCAGAGAAAACCGGTGGAATCAGGGCACCGCCGTACGGTCTGCCAGGTGGCGGGCTGACTACTGTCGCATCACGCCACTAACCCTCCCAGTTGCGGATCCGCGTGATCCAGGCTGTCATCTCGTCCCGTTTCTTTTCGAACAACCCAAACAGGGTGACAATCGCGATTCCCAGACAGATTCCGAAGACCCACCACACCCAGTTACCACCCGTTTGTCGATGTGCGACCATCACCATGGTCAGTACCGAGACAAACAAGAAAGAGGAACCCAGGTAGAGGAAGATACGGATGCGCATCGCAATGCCCAGCAATACGCCGATTACGGAAAGAACCGCCAGCACCATCGGTGACCTCAGTTCGTCGCCAATTCCGGCCAGGAAGACCTCACTGGTTGAACTCACATAAATCACGGCGACACAGGCCATTCGAGTAAAGGAAACCTGGGTTGGGGTGAGCAGGGTTCGGTTCAGCTGGATAGCCACCAGAACACTGATGGCCGGCGGGATCAGCCAGAGCTGTGGATGACGCGTGAACTGGAAAGATTCGTAGTGACCATAGAATGTCCAGAGGGCCAGGTTTCCGAAGACAATGGAGGAGAGTCCCAAGACGAGCGAGCCTCGAATCGCCCCGGTGACCAGGTGCAAGACACCGATGGTGAGCAGGATCACCGCCGGTTCTGCCTGATGCTCGAGATCGGACCAGATCAAGGCAGCTGGGACTACTGAAATGGCAAAACCGGTGTTCCCCAGGGGATCCGCGAGGACCGTTAGCTGCCGGCGGTGGAACACCTCTGATAGACCGCAACCAGTAAACGCGATGGCCATCAGCAGGTAAGGCCAGTACTGGGACAAGGAGGTCTGGAAGATTTCGGGAAAGGCAGAATAGAGGTGGAGTACCAGCAGTCCGGAGATTGCCTGGGCGCCGTAAATGTAGATCTGACGTCCCTTGGCGGCGAGCTGTAACGGATCGCGCGTGGGAATCAGTGCCACCGCGATGAGTGCCGCGACCAACAGCATCAAGATGGTGGCCACGGCGGCGGCCTCGATCGCGCTTAGCGAGTTGGGGACTAGCTGTTCCAGCACCAGTACCCCGATCAGGTTGACGAGGGCCACGGCAGTTACCCCGACTGTCATTTTTTCCAGGGCCGTTCGCCAGCGTTCTGAAAAAACGGACCAGTGCGGCAAGAGAAATCCGTACAGCAACGCAAAAAATGCAGTGACCATCAGTAATCGAACCAGCCGTTGCAGCCAGAGATCTCCCGCCATTCCCGCGCCCAGATCAGCCCACCCAGCGAAGACCCCAAAGACGCTAAATAGCAGAAGGGCCAGTTCGGGTAGCCAATTGTGGCGCCGCGCCGCGGTCGCGGTCGCTGCCAGGCCCAGGCTCCCGCAGAACGGTACCATGGCAGCCAGAAAACGGTCGGTACGGTCAGCGAATCCCCAAACGGGTATCAGCTGTGCCAGGGTGATCAAAATTGTCAGCACGGACTGGGTGGGAATGAACCAGTTCGCTGCGCTGGACAGCAGTGCTTCAGTGTCGGCAATTCCCACTGCCTGACCACCACGCTGTACCCATCTGTGGTTGCGCCAAAGCCAACCACAGATGGCCAAATACACAGCCATCGCCAGCCCGCAGGCCGGCCATAAGCGCTCCTCATCCCCTAATGCGAGTACAGGCAATCCGCTCATCAACAGTCCCCACAGAAACAGTGGGAACAAGCGGACCTTGGATTCCCGGTCCCAGAGGAGTCCCAGCAACAGTCCGCCACCCGCCAGGGCGGTCAGCCACCCGGTAGGGTTCTCCAGCAAAGGGCCGT
>CAZITS010000011.1:0-20488 GCA_964542185.1 uncultured Pirellulaceae bacterium | reverse complement strand
CATCGATCACGGCGAGCGGCTGAGCCGATTTGAGTCGCGACCAATCTACCTGCAGATCGGTGGTCACCGGCTGCTCCGAAAGATTGGCAATCACCAGCAGCGACCCGCCTCCCGGTTGACGATACGCGGTCACTTTGAGTGTCTCCGTCTGGCCTTCAATGCACTCCTGATTGTCCCAATAGGGCAGTAACTCGGCCTGCTCAATCTCGAATCGGTCTTCGATGCGCCACATCGCAGCCACGGCAGACATGTTGGCCTGGTTATTGGCAGAAAAAAAGACGCCAACCAGATCGTGCAACATGAGCAGTCCGAGCAAACTGCGGGTCTTGGCGGGTGTAGCAGAATCCTCCGGGCCAAACTCGGGCAGAAAGACGGCGCGGCTGCCCAGATTGGCCGAGAGGTTGGTGGCCCGCCATTGCGCCAGCGGCAGGAGTTCGTGATAACTCTTCTGCTGTTTCCGCACCGGACCGAGGAACTGCTCACCATCGAGTCGCGTATCGAGAAACCCCAAGAACGATACGGGCAACTCGCCGGAAACATGGCCCATGATCATGGTCGGTTTATCTGCGGCCTGATGATACTCGTTGACCGCGGTGTAGATCCGCTTGAACAATTTACGAACGCCAAAGTAGTTGTACGTGGGAATCACCACGCCATCTCGCCGATAACCCATACCGACGAGCGCGTTGCGTCCGTAGCGCGCCGAGGCATTGTCAATGTAATAGCCGCCAAACTTGTGTGTCCTGAGCATCTTCATACGGAAGGCGACCAGAAAATCGACCCAGCTGGGCGCGCACGTCGTCCGGTCCCATACTTCGTCCGTCCAGCCATGGTGTTCACCCATCGCCCATTGCTCTTTCCAGTAGCGCCACGCAGGCACGCTCACCGGTACTTCGCAGGGCATCATGTAAGTCATCACCGAGAGGCCCTTGGCAGCCAATTCGGCATGTCCAGCGCGATAGGTATCCGGCCGCCCCCAATCGGGTGCATAAGTCCGCCATTCGCCGCCACCCCAAAGAACGATATGGGGGCTGAACATTTCGTCCCGCAGACCCTCGTTGGCCATCATGTCCTCGACCCCTGCCGGCTGGTACACCCGTGGCCGTGGCATCCGCCATTGGTTCATTGGCATGACACGTGTTGGGCGCCCGCGGCGGCCTGTCGTGTTCCGCACCGGTGTCGCCGTCAGCCCGAAAGTAAACTGCCACGGGCTAGTCAGTGGCCGGTTGGCTCCAATAAACGACCAGACGACGACAACCGCCTCCCCTGCGCGTTCCACGCGGAAGCCACCGCTGCGATCCAGCCGGTCCCAAGCCTGATCACTGGGTCGAAATGCCGCCAATCCGCGCTGCTCATTGCCAACCCACCATTGCCGTGCACCGGTCGATTGATAACTGGCTGGCAACTGACCGAGCAGAGGACCCGTGTCAGTCAAGCAGTTGGCCAGAGTGGCAACCTCGGCATTCAAGGGAAATCTCAATTCAAGTAAATCCAGCTTTGCACCCGCTACCGGATTGAGCGTGAAGTCATACCGAAACAGACCGTCGTATTCGGCCACTGCTTCCCAGTGCAACTCGCCCACCTGACTGGTCCACTTGCCCTGATACCGAGCGTCGACAGCGGAGTGCTGCACAAGTTTCGGTGGGGAGAACTTCCAGGGTACCGACGCCACCAGTTCGATGGGACCTGCCAACAGGGGCTTGCCGAGTGCGTCAATCTGCTGCGGCAATCCGGATGCGCCCAGTTGATACGTCCGTCCCCAGCAGTCAAACGAGGTTGGAGTGGCTTGAATCGGTGTCCACGGTGGGGGTGGCTGGTGGCTGATGCCGATCTGGTTTCCCAGCCACTCGTTCTCGGGAACAAAAAACTGATCTGCGGCCTGCTCCAGAATTTGCCCCTGGGAATCGAGAAAGCGAATGCGGAGTGTGTAGTCACCTGTCTGCAGCTTGTCGAAGGTAAACGCGGATCGATCACTGTCCAGCGACAGGGGCGGCAGCGGCGTGGGCCCCAGCACCTCCGCAACCGCAGTCGCATACGCGGCAGTGGACGCGCTGAGATACTGAATCTGCGGGACGATTTTCCCCTGCAGCGGCAGGATCTGGGCATACACCTTGGTAGGAACCAGACCAGCCGGTACGTCCTGACCACGCGGACGCGTGGCCACCTTTTCCAGCGCCCAAGTGATCTCTTCTGGCTGGAGGGCACGATCATAGACATACAGCTCGTCGATCAGTGTTTGCTCATCGCGGGGAAATTGCCACGGCCGGTCACCGATGAATACTTTGCCACGGTAGGCTGTGGGCGGGTTCTTGGGAATCGTGACCGCACTCGGAACACCGTTAAAGTACATCCGGCAGGCGGTGGGAGACCACGTCACCGCAAAGTGCACCCAATCTTTCCAGCCACTTATTTTTCGCTGGAAAATACTACCTCCCTTTTCCCAGATAAAACCGGCGTTCTGCGCGTTGTAGTATTTGTAGACTAGAAAGAAGTTGCCGCGCTCGTCCGGCTCTGTTTCCACAAAGACATGGAACGTGTCGGTATCGACTCCATTCCAATTCAGTGGCTTGAACCAGAACTCCAGCGTCCCTTCCCGGGCCGGGATGTTCTTAGCATCGAATGTGAGATGCGCCTTGTCATCGCCGACAACCATCGCCGACCCGCGACGACCGGTGGAGAATTCGGCGGGTCCTGCATGCAAGGTCGCTTGAGGAGCAGCACCGATCTGGGCTTGGACGTCCCCATCGAACGGCAGATAAAACACTACGCCTTCCTCGGCCAGGGCGTCGTTGGACAGCCAGCCAGGGGGCACTGGAAAGAAGACACCCAATAAGCAGAATCCCAGTAAGCAGCAGGATGGTGCGAGTTTCATTGTTACCGCTCGATCATCGAGGTTTCCCGAACCGTCACCCTCCACTATCGGGGCGGCCGGCAGCACGTCACAGCGCCCGTGCTGCAAACGTGTTCGTGTTCTGCGGCAGCGCGCTTTACGGCGTAAACTGCAGCGCGTAGAGATCCGCTTCCCGCAACACGCACCGCAGGCGCAACGGCTGCCCAGCCAACGCACCTACGTCGGACCCTGGCGTCCAGCGCACAACGTATTCGGTCGCATCACCATAAATCTCACTGCAGTCCGCCAGTGTGTAACCCTCGATCGGTCGACCAGCGGCGTTTTGTAGCTCAATACGGATCGAGCCGGCAGCCGAAGTCGAGAAATTAAGGCTGAGGTGCTGGCCAGAAAAAATAAACGGCTTGGTCACGAACTCGCCGCCCGCGCGGGGTGCAAACACCGAGGCAAAACCGTCCAACCGCAGCGTGTAGCGACGCAATCGGGAAATTTTTCCTGTAAAGTAGCTCTCCGATGCATACAACGAAAGTTCGCGCGGCGAGTCGTCTTCGGTCGACGCCGTCTCCACAACGTGCCAGGCAATATAGTTGTCTCCGTAAGCCCAATTGTGCCTGGTGCGCAAACCGGGCCGCAGAAACGCCTCATCCCAGCGGCGAAACGAGAGACCGTCACGGCTCGTCATCAACAAACCGTCGGTGACGGCCGAGCCATACCGGGGATGTGTCTTGGCGCGCTGCTTTCGCAGCTCAAGCGACGGCAAGCGACGAGTGGCATCGATCCACCCCCGGTCCACGTACCGTGCGGGAAATCCAATCAACAGGTGTGGCGCGCGGTGGTAGGGTTTGATCTGATTCGTATAGAGTTGTTCGGCCGGCGCGCCGGGATAGCTGAGGAACTGACGCGGCGTCCAATGCACAAAGTCGTCCGAAGTGGCCATCTTGATGTCGCGCCGTCCGTTATCAAAATCGCGAATATAGGCGCGGTATTTGCCGATGTTGGGATCCCAGAAGGCCAGATTCTGGGTATCGAACGGGTGACCGGTCATCACCGGTTGGGAGTCGTTGTACGCCGTCCAGTGGATGCCGTCGGGCGACTTGAACGCGTACAGCCCAGGCGGGTTCTGTCCAAAACCTACCGCCTTGTACTCGGACCCTGGTTGCGCTGCTGGATTGGTATCTTTGAAGACCGACAAGTCGTGGCATTGGCGGCCGTTAATCGCCCCCATCACAATGTTGTTCGCCTTGGATCCATTAAATTCAAACAGTCCGAGTGCCGGTTTGTCCCAGTGAATGCCATCTTTACTTTCACAATAACCGATGTAGAGCGGATGATTTTGCCCACCATCGCTGGGAATGTGCCAGGCATGATAGTACATACGATAGCGCCCGGTCTCCTTGTAATCAGGATCATAGAACACCGTGTGGTAGCCACCCCCATTCCCTTCCCAAGGCGCGTCATGGACCACCGCAATTTCTCGTCGGACAGGATGGTGTAGCCGAGGTCTCGCCGCGCCGTGGAGGGAATCGATCAGGTAATCATCGACCAGCAGTTCCCGCCGTGAGCCAAGCTCCAGAACCTTGACGGCACCACCTGGCTGTGCCCAGCAGGGCCAGCTCCAGGCGCTAATCAAGATCGTCATGCCGAGGACGGATGCGCGGTAGCTCGATGCGCGGTAGATCATGGTTCGATTACTGCTTTGCGGGTGCGAGTACGACGTGACAGGTCTGTCTGACAAGGACAGCTTCCCTGGGATCTTGGCAAACGATCATCATAACAGATACCCCAGTTCAGCCACTTGGGATCCCGGTTCGTATGGAGAAAAGTCCCTGGGTCGTGCGAACACTTTGGCGAACTGAACATGACGCAACAGAGCGGTTCAACCACCGGACCGGAATGACACAGGTCTTGATTCAAGCGGGCTTCGTAAGGAGGATAACGACGGTGCCGTGTCCCAACGGTCCCGGTACGGAGAAACCGACGGAGTACAAAATGACCAGATCAGTTGCACTGCTCGGATCGGTGTTGCTCTTTTCAGTCGGAGCCCACGCCCAGCAAGTCAGCTCCAAAGCGCCACCACTGTCGCCCCAGGAGACGGTCAACAGTATGGAAATCCAGTCCGGCTATCGGATGGTGCCTGTCCTGGCGGAACCTCACATCCACGAACCCTCAGCGATTGCCTGGGACGGGAATGGCCGGATGTACGTGGTGGAGATGCGGACCTACATGCAGGATATCGATGGCCAGAACCAGTTTGCTCCAAGGAGCCGAGTGTCACGACACGAGGATACGGATGGCGACGGAGTGTATGACAAGCACACCGTATTTGCCGACAAGTTAATCCTGCCGCGGATGGTACTACCGCTGCGCGACCGCGTGCTCATTCGTGAAACCAACACACTGGACCTCAAGAGCTACCAGGATCTCGATGGGGATGGCGTGGCCGATCGCATCGAACTGGTCCATCAAGGAGGCCCACGGGGGGGCAATCTTGAGCATCAGCCCAGCGGCCTGATCTGGAACGTCGACAACTGGCTGTACACGGCTATGTCACCGTTTCGTTACCGGGTCACCGCAGGCAAGATTATTCGCGACCGGATGCCGGGTAGTTCTGGTCAGTGGGGCCTGACCCACGACAACGTGGGACGCTTGTTCTATTCATTTGCGGGTGGCGAAAATCCGGTGGCCGATTTCCAACGCCCGTTGGTCTACGGCCACCTGCGGCTCCCGGGCGAACAGGCCTCCGGATTCCGCGAGGTCTTTCCGATCGACGATATCCCCGACACCCAGGGAGGCCGCGGCCGATTACGCGCCAACAACACCCTGAATCATTTTACCGCCAGCTGTGGTCAATCGATCTTTCGAGGGGACCGGCTGCCCCTCGATTTCCACGGAGACTTGATCATCTGCGAGCCGGTGGGGCGCTTGATACGACGGGCCAAAGTAACCAACGATCACGGCAAACTGGTCGTGTCTAATGCCTATGACCGGCAGGAATTTATTGCGGCCCGGGATCCCAATTTTCGCCCGATCAACAGTGCCACCGGGCCCGATGGATGCCTCTACCTGGTAGACATGTACCGAGGGATTATCCAGGAGGGAAATTGGGTCCGCAACGGCTCCTACCTGCGTGGTATTGTCAAAGAGTACGAACTCGAAAAGAACATTGGTCGCGGCCGTATTTACCGTGTCGAACACGAAACCACAAAACGCGGTCCGCAGCCCAGGATGCTCGATGAGACGCCAGCCCAGCTCGTAGCCCATTTGTCACATCCGAATGGATGGTGGCGCAGCGAAGCCCAAAAACTGATCATCCTGCACGCCGATCTGACCGTCGTGGACACTCTTCAGCAGCTGGCGGTCGCCGGTCAGGCGCCGTTGGGCCGGCTACATGCCTGGTGGACACTCGAGGGACTTAGTGCAATTGACAGCAAGTTTCTGCAAGTCGGCTTCCGCGATCCCGACCCGCGAGTCCGGTCCGCGGTAATGCGGATCGCCGAGGCGTTTATTAACCAGGATCGTTCGCTCGACGGTGCGATTGAGCAACTCGCCCAGGACCAGGACCCTGATGTCGCGATTCAAGTCGTATTATCGAGTGGCCGCGGCGCGCATCCCCAGGCGCTGGAATTGGCAGATCACATCGTCAAGGCGCATGACTCCAACCCCTCCGTTCGGGATCTGGCCGGGCAATTTCGATCGCGGATGGAAGCAATCCGTGCAGAACGACTCCGCATCGAGGAATTGCGTCGGCGCAACAAGCTGCTTGCGGAATCGGTAGAGCGCGGCCAATTAATTTACAGCACACTCTGTGTCAATTGCCACGGTCGCGACGGGAAGGGGCGCCCTGCGCCCGATCGAAAAGCGATAATGCTGGCGCCAGCACTGGCGGGTTCGCCGCGCGTACTGGGCCACAAGGAACGATTGACACGAGTGCTCCTGCACGGATTGCTGGGTCCCATCGAAGGAAAAACCTACGCCGGTGGATTAATGCTGCCGATGCAGCGTAACAGCGATCGCTGGATTGCCGACGTGGCAACATACGTTCGCAATAGTTTTGGCAATTCAGCGTCATTGATTGAAGACATTGACGTCAAACAGATTCGCGCCGCGGCGGCACCGCGCAACGAACCCTGGACGTTAAGCGAACTGGCTCTCTACGATCCCCCACCTCTGACCAATCGCGCTGACTGGAAACTCGCCAGCAGTCACAATGGGAAAGCCCTGGCGTCTGCGATTGACGGCAAATCAGGTACCCGTTGGGATACGCAAGGGGTCCAGCGTCCGGGCATGTGGTTTCGTATTACGCTCCCCGAGCCGATGCGTGTCATGTCGCTGATCCTGGACACCCGAGGTTCCAATGACGATTACCCACGCGACTATCAGGTACACGTATCGGTGGATGGGAAAGAATGGGGGCAACCGGTGGCCCAAGGTCGCGGTGACCTTCCCGTCACCCAGATCGAGCTGAATGCACCACAACCGGTCTCGCAGATTCGCATCACGCAAACGGGGCAATCCCCGAACAAGTACTGGTCGATTCATGAATTGACGATCAAGGGGCTCTCCCCACAAGCTGCGGCGCAAGCTGCGTTGTCATTATCACAACGCCTGGCCGCAGAAAGTCCCACCGTCTTGGCACAGCAGGCGCGTCAGCAAGGTAGTGCGGCGCGTGGCGCGGCCTTGTTCTTCAATCCCACGCAATCGTGCGCCAAATGCCATGAACCGGATTCCGGAAAGCGCCTGGGTCCCGATCTCTCCTCCAAGCGGGATGGCGTCAGCGATGTGTTCCTGGTGGATTCGGTACTGCGGCCGTCGCAGCACCTCCGCAAAGGCTTTGAACCCCTGGTGGTGGTGACCCTCGACGGACTGATCGTAACCGGCTTCCTCATTGCCGACGACACAGACCGGATCGTGCTGCGTGAGCCAGCTGCCGGTAAAGAAATCTCGATTGACAAGGAGGACATTGAGGAGACTCGCAAAGGGATGACTTCACTTATGCCCGCCGGCCTGGCCAACCAGTTGGCTGACCGTAAACAATTTCTCGACCTGGTCCGTTTCTTGATGGAAATCCACGAACAGGGTCCTGCTCGACTGATGGAACTGAAGCAAGCAGCCAGTGCGGCAGTCCCCCCTGCCTCTCCTGTGCCCAAACGGTAAATACAGAGTCACAAGGCCACCATACCGGCCTACCAGGGGAGCAAGCCAATGATCGCGGACAGCTGCCAGGCCCGGTTTTACCTGAGTCTCGTCTGGGCGACTTGCGAGAGGTGGGTTTCGACGAGCTGACCCGCTGCGGGTTTGAACAGTGCGCTCTCCAAGAACGACCGGCTCTGCGCATCAGTGCGTATACGGCCGCACCAGATGCAAAGCCTCACGGTTCAGTTCCAGACCAAATCCCGGGGTATCGGGCAGGGTAATGTAGCCTGCTTCGGGTAGCGGTTCGTTCTGGAACAACGTGCCGAAGTTGGGTTCGATCGTATCCGCCCGCTCACTCATCATCATGAACTCGGCCAGATTAATGTTGTCAAAGGCCATGGCCATGTAATAGCCGTAGACTCCACATCCATGCGGTACCACGGCGACCGCCTGGGCCCTGGCCTGGGCAACCACTCTGGCGAACTCTGTCGGACCCCCCATCCACATGACATCGGGCTGGAGCAACCCGACACCGGCCGCAATCAACTGCTGGAATCCATGTTGTGTGTATTCGTGTTCCCCGGTGGCCAGATAGGTGGTTGTGCCAATTCCCTCCAGCTTGCGGGCCAATTTGGCGTGGGCGACGTACTCGTCCGGCATCAACGGCTCTTCCATCCACTTGAGATGAAAAGGGGCCAGCACGCGGGCCAGCTCGGCAGCATACTGCAGATCCAGCGCCATATAACAATCGAGCATAAGCGGAAAATCAGCCCCCACCTTGTCCCGCCAGCTGCCGATGAACTCGACGTTCTGGCGGAGGCCTGCCGGGCCGTCGCTGGGTCCGTAGGGCAGCGGTACTTTGGCGCCATGGAAACCCAGTTCTTTGGCCAGATCGGGGCGCGATGTGGTCGCGTAGACAGGAACGCGTTGCTTGGTGCGACCGCCCAGCAGATGGTAAACGGGTTCGTTCAGTGTCTTGCCCGCCAGATCCCACAAGGCAATGTCAATCGCCGAGATCGCATGGACACCCAGGCCCTTGCGGCTGTAGTGGATCGAGGCGCGCCACATTTGCTCCCACATCACCGAGCGATCACGCACATTCTGACCCTCAACAAACATGGCCAGATGTTGTTCGATCAGGAAGGCGGCTGCTTCACCACCCGTGCTGGCACCAATCCCCACACGTCCCTCGGCATCCTCGATTTCGACGATTACCGTCGGGACCCGAGCCACGCCCCACGAACTGCGCGATCCGGAGTACTTGGGATAGCGGGACATCGGATTGGTAATCGGCGGGTGGGTGCGATTGTGGTCCCAGTCACCCTCTGGACCTGGCAGTCCCATGATCCAATGCGTATCGGCCGTATCGTGGACATCGCTGGCACCGTATTCATCACTGCGGGAAACGTACGCGCGGACTTCCTTGATCGTCGGCTGACCGGCTGGCGGAACCACGTCTTCATTGGGAGCGATGTAGAGTGACATGCCCAAACCGTACCTTCGAACAGGGCAATCGGCAAGTTGGGCAGGCGACAAGCCGGATCCCACAGCACCCAGTCGTGCGAGCAACTCTCGCCGTGACGCAGCGGACGCGCCACGCCATTCTGCCGATCGATGCATACGTCCTGCTGGCTGTCGCGCAGGCAAACCAGTACGATCGTAGAATGCGGCGGCGGCACTATCAGGTCTGCAAAGTTGTGCCCCAGTTTTTCATCGGCTGAGCGGCCCCAGATGACCTGTCTGCGGAACGCCGCCCCGCCGCTCCACTCTCGCAAAACGCCAACCGGCCGAGCAATCGAATGCACAAACAGCTTCTGGTAACTAGCGCCTTACTGCTGCTGGTCAGCAACCACTCGACGCAGGCAAACGATGTTTACCAGGTCGGGGTTTCGCGCGTCGATATCACACCGGACTACGCTATTCGATTGAATGGATTCGGGAACCGGCGGCAGGAATCGGTCGGAGTTTCCCAGCAGATTTACGCAAAATCACTGGCCATCGCCGGAACTGGTGACGCGGCAGATCCACCTCTTGTCCTGGTCACACTCGACAGCCTGGGGATTCGACAAACGATGGTGGACGAAGTCGCCGGTCGATTGATGGCCTCGCATCAATTGCCCGCCGCAAATCTCGTCATCACGTTTACCCATTCGCACTGCACACCGAAGGTGAATGGTGCAAGTGACAACATTTTCAGTGAGCCTGTTCCTGCTGCACACCAGCAACACATCGATCGCTACACAAAAGAACTCACTGATCGAATCACCCAGGCAGCGCGACAGGCGCTGGACGCGATGAAGCCGTCGCACCTTGCGTGGGCAACGGGTACCGTAACGTTCGCCCAGAATCGCCGCAGCGCCAATGGGCCCGTTGACCATGATTTGCCAATGCTCGTTGTGCGCGACACAGACACGTCTCAACCGCGCGCCGTCTATGTCTCTTATGGGTGTCATTGCGTCACTCTGTCGTTCAACCAGATTAGCGGAGACTGGGCCGGGTATGCGGCGCAGATGATTGAGAGACAGTTTCCCGGCGCCGTGGCACTGGTCTCCATCGGAGCGGGTTCAGACCAGAATCCTGCTTCCGGCGTAACCGGCGGCAAAGTCGAGGTGGCGGCTTCCCAGGGTCTGCAAATTGCTGCCGAAGTCCAGCGTCTGCTGGCAGGTGAACTCAAATCAATTAACGGTCCTCCTCGATCGGTACGCCGTCAGATTGCCCTGCCATTAGAGATCCCGCCCACCCGGGAACAACTCGTCGCCCAATCCAAGGCGGGTGGCGCGCAAGGCTACAACGCGCTGACACAATTGCAGCGCCTCGATGGTGGCCAGCAGCTGATCAAGGAAGTCGACTACCGAATTCAAACCTGGACGTTTGGCGACAGCTTGTGCATGACCTTTCTGGCAGGTGAGGTCTGCGTCGATTATGCCCACCGACTCAAACTGGAACTGAACCGCGAACGATTCTGGCTCAACGCCTACAGTAACGATTTTGGTTGCTACATTCCGTCTGAGCGTTTACTGGCAGAAGGGGGTTACGGCGGCGGCGCGGAAATGCCCTATTTCGCCTTGCCGTCGATTTTCCAGAGTGGCCTGGAACAAAAAATTGTTGACGAAGTCCGAAGTCAGGTGCCGGAATCTTTTCATGTTCCCGCGGGCACGCAAGGCGTACCCCCCAAATCACCACAGGATTCCCTGCGCTGCATGCAGACCGCACCCAATCTACAAATCGTGCTGGCCGCTGCGGAACCCGATGTCAAGGATCCAGTCGCCATTGACTTCGGTCCAGATGGACGCCTGTGGGTCGCCGAAATGAACGACTACGGCCACGACGTGTATGCATCATTTCCTCCGACCAGTCGCGTCCGCTGGCTCCGCGACGCCGATGCTGACGGTTATTTCGAAACGGCTGGCACATTCCTCGAGGGGCTACGCTTTCCGACCGACGTCAAAGTCTGGCGGGATGGACTGTTGATCTGTGACGCCCCCGATATCTTGTGGGCTCGTGACCGAGACCAGGATGGCAAGGCAGACCAGGTCGATACGTTGTTCACCGGGTTCGAAGTCAGAAATGCCCAGGCGCGCGTCAACAGCCTGCGTTTCGGTCTGGACAATTGGATTTACGGGGCCGGTGGACTGTTCGGCGGCAAGATTACCAGCACCAGGACAGGCGAAACCGTCGACTGCCGCAACCGCGACTTTCGACTCAACGCGGACACCGGTGTGATTCAAGCAATCAGCGGCCGTACACAACAAGGCCGCTGCCGGAACGACTGGGGCGACTGGTTCGGTTGTTCAAACGGAGCCCTGCTTAGCCCGATTGCTGCCGATGACGACTATCAACGGCGAAACCCAGATGCTGCGCTCGCTCCCTTTCAGGTCTTCTCCACAACTGCTGAAGCCCTGCGACTGTATCCGCCCGACGATCTGGTGACGTTCGAGCTATCTGGAGTACCAGGCCGCGCCACTGCTGCCTGCGGGATCGGCATCTACCGGGATGTGACGCTGGGAAACGAGTTTCAGGATGACGCATTCACCTGCGAACCGGTCCACCAGGCCGTCCATCGGATCGATTTTCAAACTAGCCACAATACCTATATTGGCCGACGCGGTGTTGGTGAGGAATCGCGTGAATTTCTCAGTTCTACCGATCGCTGGTTCCGGCCCGTTCAAGTCCGCACCGGCCCCGATGGTGCGCTCTGGATCGTAGATATGTACCGTTATGTGATCGAACACTCGCGCTGGATCCCACAGTCCAGCCTGAACAAACTTGATGTTTACGCGGGCCAGGGTCTTGGCCGTATCTATCGGATACTGCCCCGGCAAAGTGGAAAACAACCAACACGGCAACCACTGATCCCCAATCTGACTGCCTTGACCGACGCGCAACTTGCCGCAGGTATTGACTCATCGAATGGGCCAACCCGTGATCTTGCGCATCAACTGCTGCTCTGGCGCCAGGCTAAAGATGTGGCACCCGCCCTGCGGCACATGGCAATCGAGTCGCAACTTTCGGCTGCTCGTATCCAGGCGCTCGCGACATTAGACGGACTGGGTGAACTAACTCCCGAGGACGTCACTGGGGCGCTGCAATCACAGCGCGCCGAGGTCCAGCGGTTTGCCGTGAAGTTGAGCGAGCCCTGGTTGGATAAGGCCCCTGCATTGCGCGCCGCTGTGGTCCAGCTCACCGCCACCGAAAACGTACGACTGCGCCGACAAGTCGCCCTGTCGCTGGGTGCCAGTACCCAGGCAGACGCGGCCCGCGCCATCGCCAGGCTGCTCAGTAGCCAACAGGACCACCGAATCCGCAGTGCCGCGTTCCATTCCGTCTCGACGGGCAACCTGAGGCAGGTTGTACAGGGCTTCACGCGTCTGCCGACCCAGCAGCAATCACTGCGTACCTGGCATCAGCTACTGGAAACCACGGCCCGGGCAGCGGACGCGACAACCGTTCGTGACGTCGTCATCACACACCTTCCCGACATGCACACGCTCACCCAGGTAAAAGACGCGGTGCTCTGGAAACTCGTCTTGAATGCCCTTGACGCACGGGCAACATCGAAAGGGTTTGTCGAAATAATCGGAGGCGCCCCGAAAACAGAACACGTTTTTCGCGCCGCGCTGACGACGCTCCAGGACTCCACCCGCGAGGAGCCCGAATACCGCGCCGCTTTCTCGCTATTGGGACGCGCCTTTGGGCCCTATTCCCAGCGGGTCCTTTCCCACATGGACGACCAGAAGCAGTTCTCGGCATCAAAGCGAGCTGCAGCGCTAGTCGATTTCGTATCGCCCCGTTTTTCGCTTTCTCTGCAGCAAGCCGCCGTGTCTGCCGTCACATCAACAACCGCCGCGGAGGCGCCGGAGCTACTCCTGGGCGCCTATGCCTCACTGAGCGGACAAGTGCGGGTTGAGGTACTCGATGCGCTGCTCAGCCAGCGCGGGGGGCCAACAGCACTGTTGTCGGCAGTGGACAGGCAAATCGTACGTGCCGACCACCTGAATGCCAGCCAGCGCAACAAGTTGCTGGGCAATGGCGCGGCCACTGTGCGTGATGCTGCAGTGCGGCTGCTGGGTGCGACAAACAAGTCAAGTCGCAGTGCGATCGTCACGGCACATTTACCGGCAACCAGGCTAGCGGGATCCATTGATCAAGGGCGTCTGGTGTTCCGAAAACGCTGTGCCTCCTGTCATCGCATGGAAGATCACGGGCACGTGGTCGGTCCAGACCTCGCCGCGCTCACCAATCGCGATCCCCAGTGGTTACTGACCACAATTCTGGACCCCAACCAGGAGGTCGATGCGCGGTATCTCGCGTGGACCGCGATCACCAACAGGGGTCGGAACATGACCGGGATGATTGTCGAAGAAACCGCGACCACCATCCGTCTGCGCGAGGCTGGTGGAAAAGAACATCTTATCAAGCGTAACGAGCTCGATCGATTCCAGTCGTCGCGCAAGTCCGTCATGCCAGAGGGTCTCGAACGCGAACTCTCACAGCAAGACTTGGGTGATGTGATCGCCTACCTGACAAGCTTCGTTTCTCCACCCAAAACATTCTCCGGGAACATGCCGCGGCTGGTCAGGCCCCAGGACTCGGGGCTCGTGCGCCTCACTGCCGCCACGGCAGAAATCCGCGGCACCCATATTCGGTTTGAATCCCCTTATGACAATATCGGCTATTGGCACCATCAAACCGACACGGTCACATGGCGCGTGGACGTGGCGCAGCCGGGTCGGTTTGACGTCTATCTGGATGCGTCCTGTGACGATCAGGCCGCGGGTAACTCTTTTCGAATCGAGGGAATGGCAGAAGTCATTCCGGGAAAAGTCGCCAGTACCGGTGGCTGGCAACACTACCGCCAGTACCGAGTCGGCACCGCGCAGCTGACTGCCGGACGCCATGTGATTACCGTCCGCGCTGCGGCGCCCATTCAGCACGCCTTGTTCGATCTACGCGAGCTGCAGTTGGTGCCTGTCGGACAAAAGCCCAACTTCCCCAAGACCACCTCGCGGCAGACCGCGCTGCCGCGGCAGGCACATCAAATCGCACCTTTCCTGCTCGATGATGCGCAACCGGTCGACCGGCGCCAGCAGGTCATCGACAGGCGACCCGGGCTGGGCCCAGCCATCATCAGTCAACTCGTCTCCGATCTCGACCCAGGAGATGTCATCGACGAATACCGACGGATTCCCTGGATCTGGCGAGTTGCCATCGCTGTTGCCAGACGTGACGACGGTGGCGAGATCCGCGACGTCCTGGAAATGACGGTCCCATCCGCCAGCGAACCACTGCGCGACTGGCAAGCTGTGGTACTGGGAGGTGGACTCATCAATGGCGCCACGCAAATTGGCGTCTGGCCGAACAAACGACTTGACGAAATCCTGGTCGGTCTGCCTGCGGTGAAAGCCACCTGGCCAGAAACGCTCAGAAAGTCGGTGCGCATGTCTGGAGATCCGCGTATCCGCACAGGTACGCGCTACGACGCGCTGCGCATGGTCGCCTTGCTGGAACCGTCAGAAGCAATTCCACAGCTGCAAAACTACCTTGGCCCAAAGACGCCGAACGAACTCCAGATGGGCGCGGTCAGCGGCCTGGTTGATGTCGATTCGCCGGATGCCACCCAGTTACTGCTCGGTGCCCTTTCCCACCTGGCAGGTCGTAATCGTCAGCTCGCCCTGGAAGGACTGTTGCGCACCGAGCGGCGCAGTGACGCACTGGCAAAGCACATCAAATCGGGGCGCCTGACGCTCACTGCAAACGAATTCCTGACCTTGCGCAACCACCCGCTGGCTACCGTTCGCAAACGGTTCGAGGCGCTGGAGATCCGGAAATAGCTTGTCCAACAGACTGTTGCTGATGCCACCTGCACAGCTCCACAGATATTGCCTGTCAGGACGAAGAGACCGCACCGCTGAGCTCCCCGCGGGTTTCGATGCTGCCGGCAAGTGGCAAGATCGGAACCGTTCACCGACCGCTACCGTACCTGGCTAGGGCGCCAGAACGGCTTCCATCAGACCAATCTTCTGGTGGCGGGGTGGCTGGTTATCTTCGCCAGCGTACCAGGTACGGACGCGATCGTTGACGAAGATCAGCTGACTCGCGTGGACCGAATGGTTCGCACCCCTGCCCGCCGATCCAAAATTTTCCGGTGGTGGTGGTCCCAGTACGGGGCGACCGTTGTTCAGTTGTCGAAAATGGAATCCGTCATCACTCACCGCCGAGTACGTTTTCCATTCGTTGCCAACGTCACCGCAGTAGAGCAGAAAGTAGCGGCTGCCATCGAAATGGACGCTGGGGCCCAATTGACCCTGGTTGCCACCGCGTAATCCTGAGATTGGCTGACCGTCAAACAGGCGCCTCCAATGGACTCCGTCGGAACTCTCGGCCAATGCCAAACGATGACTGCCGTTGTACGCGCCATACCACATTCGGAAAACGTGGCGCTCTCCCTCTGCGATGTGCAGGATATGCATGCCCGTGACTTGCAGGCTATCTACGGTTCCCTTTTCCCCCAGCGGCATGACCGGCCGTCCGCCGTTTTCGCGTTTCCAATGCACCCCGTCGAGGCTGCTAGCCAGGCACATCTGCTCAACCCGCACGTGCGGCGGGACAATCCCCAGATCTTTCCCCGACCGGCCGTCGATCGCCCCATACCACATCAGAAAACGCTTGCCGACTTTAAGCACGTAAGGGTGGGACAAACCGCGGTGATCCGCAGTGCCGACCGCTCCCACCTTAAGCACCGGTTGGCCTGCATTGAGTACGGTCCAATGCACCCCGTCGCGGCTTGTCGCGCCGCCGATCTGCTCGATGACCTGGTAGGGATACCGTGCGTCGGTTGTGAGCTGGCCCCCGGTGAACCACATCCAATAGGTCGTCCCGTCGTAGACCACTGTCGGGGAACCGATATAGCGATCGTTCCAGCTGCCCGCTTTGCCGGTACCAAGGCAGGCACCCTTTCCGGCAGAACCACCCACTCGGTGAAAAACAGCCTGCTCTAGTTGCCGAACCGAGGCGACCTCGGCTGCTCTCGAAGGCATGTACCCGATCCACAGTTGCAGACTGACACCGATCAGAAAGGAATAACTGCGACTGGTTCTGTGCATCACTGAAGATCCTTTATGTATCGAATTACCGCTGTTACTTGATTTTGCTTCTACCGGTCACACCACTCACAAATCGAAGGCTGGACAGAACGGTACAAGTGGCAAGTCCACCTGACGCAACCTCTGACCGGAAACCTTTTGCCAGTCTATTATAGGAAGATTTCGGTACCGAATCGTGATCTGTTGATCCATGAGCGCAAGCCCATTTCGTACAAGCCGTACCCCGCGCGTGGCGGCTGAGAAGGTTCTCCCCGAACCGGTCGAGCGCGTCCAATCCGGTGGATCACAGCGGATCTTTCTGGTTACCCAGCTGCGTTCATTGGGAAACAGATATCTGGCTGAGTTGCCTGCCATGCCAAAAAACAGACCCACAGCCGGGTCATTCTCTGGCTGGAACTCGTAGACTTGGTACAGTGGCTCTGTCCGCCGCCAACCCGCTCCTCCAACACGTGGACCCCGACCTTATGTCCGGCACACCTACTACGCCCCACGTTTCGCATTGCAAGCAGCGGACCAACACAGGCTGTGCCCTGACATCGCTACTGATGTGTTGCCTGATTGCATTGTGCGGGGACGCCACCACACCCGCCTCTGGCGCCGCGCCAACCGCACCCCCATTTGACTGGTCCACGGTCGACTCACAACCCGAACAGGCCGCGCACATCTTGCGCCAGCTGCGGGCCTGGCGTAAACCGGATCCGGCGCGCAGCAAGAAATACTTGCGCGTGGTTTATTTCCATCCTCAAGACCGACAGCCACTCAAACGCCACATCGATCGCTGGCATCAAATCATGGCCGATATTCGTCAGTTCTATCGCGACGAGATGCGCACGTTGGGCTATGGAGATATCACACTTGCACTGGAACAGAATCAGGGCAAACTGAAACTTCATCAGGTACAGGGAACGGCCAACGATGATGGCAGCTATTCGTATCGGTCAGGCAATCGAATCTACAACGAAATCGTGAAAGTGCTGGCTCACAAAGGAATCGACGCGCAGCGTGAAACCCTTCTGATCGTTTGTGGACTTTCCCGTACCGAGGATAAAAAGGTCACAATCTACTCACCCTACTACGGAATGGGTGCCGACCACACGAGAGGCATCTGCTTTGTGGCGGACTCAGACTGGCTGACGATCGCCGGGCTCAAGCCCGACCCACAAGGTCTGGTACTGCAGGTTAAAGAGCACCGTGGGTACGAACCTTTTAGCCTGGCGCGGTTCAATACCACATACATCGGGGGAACGATCCATGAGCTGGGCCATGGCTTGTCGCTACCCCATAACCACGCCACTCAATGGGAAGCGAAACGCGGTACCGCCTTGATGGGCGCCGGCAACTATACCTATCGCCAGGAGTGGCGCCAGGAAGGCAAAGGCTCCTTCCTCACCCATGCGCATGCAATCCGGTTATTGGTTCACCCGCTCTTCAGTGGAACCGCACAGCAGGCCGATCAATCGCCGGAGTTACGATTGACATCACTGCGCGTATCTTTTGACGATAACCAGATCCATGTTCGCGGGACCCTGCGAGCAAAGATCCCGGCGATTGCGATGATCGCCTATAACGACCGCGAAAACCCAGGCCAACAAAGATACCAGGTCAATAATGATTACGACGCCACGACCTGGTCATCGGTCGTCAACTCGCAACAGGAATTCTGGATTCGAGTGGGCGATCTCCAGGATGGAAACTATCAATTGCGGCTCGTCTGCGTACATGCCAACGGGTCGGCGGTCACCCATCGGCTGCATTACACGATGACGGACGGAATTCCAGATTTCGATCGCACGCAGCAAGACATCGCGAACACCACGACGCCCTGATCCGGGCGCATCGGCCCCATTTCGATGCGCCGATAAGTCCGAATTTCCCATTTCGACCGTTTTCCGTTGCTGTTGACCGCACTCGATCGCGACGGACCGTTGAGACAGCACCGCCACTCGACAGGATCTACTGGATGAGCAGACTCGTCATCATCACGACTCTTGTGTCCCTGCTGATCGATCTACAGGCGATTGCACAAACGCAACAGAACGAGCGCACCCAGAACGTCCGTATCGTGGTTCAGGAAACCCTGATGCTGGAAGGTACGATAGCCTCGATCAGACCAGGCCGTCTGAGCCTCAAGGACAGCAGCGGGAAGCTCTGGAATGTGCTGGTCGCGCCCATGGGTCGCGATGTGGTAACACTCGCCAGTGGCCAGCGCCTGCGTTTTCCGGCAGACATACAAATCGTCGGAAGCTACCCGGCCAAAGAACTGCAAGCGGGCCAGATCTTGCGCTTCCAGGGCGCTGTCAACCGTTTGGGAAAGACACAAGGCCCTCTCCAGGCACTCCAACTCGTCAGCGATGAAACCGTCACGACTGGCATCAAAGTCCTGCAGGCGGCGCGCAAAGCCAACGAATATTCAGAGTGTGAAATCGTGGGCAATTTCATCCGTAGCTCCAAGGGTCGGTTGTTCGTGCGGATTCCAGCCAAGAATGGGTTTACGCGGCGCTCGACACTTTCCTTTGCGATGGCCGACAACCTCAGGGCCGAGCTGCGTACTGCCGATCCGGGCCGGGCGCGGGCCGGGGCTAAGGTCATCCAATTGGAGGTCGTCCGACTGAACACGAAAGACCTGGTTGCCAAAACGCTGCGCGTGGAAATCAACGCGCAGACAAGCCGAGCGGAAACACTCGATGAACGGCTGCAAAACAAGTACAGCCATTTATCTGACGCCCGGCGGCAACCCCGCATCGTGCGCTCGCCACGCTTCACCTTCATGACAGATATTTCCGACCGGCAAGCGAAGATCCTGCTCGATAAGCTCGAAACCATGGCCACCTTACTCACCAGATATTTTGGGCGCGGTCCCAAGACTCGGGTGGAAGGATTTATTGTCAGCGACCTGAGTGTATGGCCAGAGGGTGTCCTCACAGAACCGGCCGGAATTGCCAAGATACGAGAAGGTGCCGGCATTTGTTTCACCAGTTCACTCGGGAATCAGCGTCGCGCCACGCTGTACGCCTGCGACGATCATGGGGTCATCCAACACGAGTGTACGCATGGATTTTGCAGTCTTGCTTTTGGATCCACAGGCCCTACCTGGCTGGCGGAAGGAATTGCAGAACTGGGACAATACTGGAAACTGGGACAAACGGCGGTCGACATCAACCCCCGCGTGCTGACGTATCTGCAACAAGCCAAGCCCAAAAAAACACTCCTGGATATTGCCGTACCCGGCAAGGTGCCAGCCGGGGATTGGCGCGACTACGCCTGGCGGTGGGCGCTGTGTCACATGCTGGCCCACAACCCCAACTACGCAACGCGCTTCAAACCACTAGCCATGTCCTTGATGCAACGTACCGAAGGCGTCAGCTTTACCAGCGTCTACGGCCCACTGGCACCACAAATTTCCTTCGAATACAGCCTGTTCCTGCAACACATGGAGTTGGGGTATCGGGCGGACTTGTGCGCGTGGCAATGGAACAGCAAGTTCAGACGACTCAAGTCACAACAACGCGCACAAGCCAAAATCAAGGCCGCCTACGGCTGGCAAGCTAGTGGCGTCACGCTGCAGCAGGGAATCTCGTATGACCTGGCGGCAACGGGCACCTGGGCACTCGAACAAGACGGCACCCGCTACGACGCTGATGGCGATGACACGGGGCGGGGGAGACTCATTGGCTGTCTGTTCCGTGATTATCGGCTCTCGCCGGTCATGACTCTGGGATCGTCCTCCACATTCCGCGCGCCCTCGGACGGGCAGCTCTTTCTGCGCTGCCAGGACAACTTCAACGCCCTCGGCGATAATGCGGGCGAGATCGTCGTGCATCTGCGACGTTCGCCGCAGTGAATGATCATGCCACAAATCTCGTTTACGCGGTCCGGTTACAGGCACTCACAGTACGGCTTGGGT
>CAZITS010000010.1:0-20549 GCA_964542185.1 uncultured Pirellulaceae bacterium | reverse complement strand
TTCCTGGGCGGCAGTGGCTTTGCCCTGCCTGACAAGGCAGGACGTCCCCCAAACACCGTGGGTACCTCTAAAGAGATGGATGCCGTCGCCGACTTTGTTTTAGCATTGACCCCGCGCCCCAACCCGCACTTGGCCAATGGAAAACCCAGGAAGGCAATTCGGGCAGCTGCCACGCGAGGAAGGCAACTGTTCCACTCCGGTAAAGTCGGTTGCTCACGTTGTCACGCCGGCCCCTCGATGACGATTTCAGGCCAGCGTTCCACGCGACTCATCGATATCGGCACCGGCATTCGTGCAGATGTTCCCAGCCTGCTGAACGTCTGGGAAACCGCTCCTTACTTGCACGACGGCCGGGCAGCAACTTTGCGAGACGTGATCACTCTCCACAACCCACGCGACCAACACGGGCGCACCAGCCATTTAAACTCCAGTGAATTGACCGATTTGATCCACTTTCTCCACGCGCCACATTGAGCAAACCGGCCGGCGCCACATGTCAGCCGCCCTCGATATCCTGCCAGGGACTGGTCGCAGGCGCCACGGGCTCTTGCTGCGACGTCTGCCGGGAGTCATCCTCCAGCACACGTTCCGGTGCCAACATCCGAACCGCACTCGCCTCGGGCACCGCCAGCCACAAATTCACTCCGAACATGACCAGCGCCAGACCACTCATCAACATCAAAGTGAGGGCGGTCTCCGAGGTGATCCCGTCATCAGCGATCTCTGTCAGACTCCAGCCCCAATTGAGCAATTGCCAGCCAACCTGGTAATTAGAGATGTCGATTACCCAGGTTTGAAACACCCATGACCCCAGAGAACCCACCAATGCGATGCCAAGTTGCAGAAGTACTGCCGCCAGCTGCGTTACACGCACGAATCGGCGCAAGGTCATGACGAGCAAGCGACCGAACCCCAGGTAGAACATCAAATAGGCGAGCAGCAGCAACACAAACCAGGATCCTGCTGATGAGCCTGCCGGCAACACCGAAGTGAAGCGCAACATCTGATCGACAAAAAGCATCACCACGGCCAGTGCCAGTAAATTGGCGATGCAAAAAATATAGCCTGTACCAGAACCTGGGTTGAACCAGGTAAACACGACCCGGCCTAACAGACTTTGCGGTAGTCGTCGCCGCGCTCGCGGTGACAACTGCGCCTCCTCGCCAACCAGGAATGCACCCATCACCGCCCAATACAAACCTGACCCAATAAACGCGGCCACCAGCCAGTACTGGTACGGGGACATCAGGGCCGCCGTCACCATGCTACCCGTCCAGATGAGTTGCTGTACTAACATGACAACACGAATCCGCGTGGAACGATTTTCACTCGCAAATGTAATCTGTGAGGCCGTCGCCAATACCAGCATCACCAGGACCGACAGGTAGAAAACTCCAGCACACACATTGACCAGCACAAATCCCGGCTCTTGATACGGCAGCGCTTCGTCGGTGATCACAAAAATCGCACCACCCACCAGCCAGAGACCGAAAAAAAACAAGGCCAGCACTAGCCCAATCGAAAGAAACCCCTGCCATATTCGCGAACGCGTGAGTGTCGCACACAACAGACCAATGGAGGCAGCTAGTAAAGACGCCAAACAACCATAAACAAGAACTGCCGTAATCGTGACGATGTCAACACCGCGCAACAGATAGGTGAAAGCGATACAGGGCGACAAGGCGGAAAAGTAAATCAACAATTGGATTGCCGCGCTACCTAATTTTCCGGTCACGATCTGACGCGCACTAAGTGCGGTAATGGAAAGCAGCTCAAAAGTCCCGTCTTCCACCTCAGATGCCAGACTGCGGAACGCGGTAAATGGCACGATGACCAGAACCGGGAGGGCCAGAATTGTTACGTACCCCGCGAGCATCATGGCCCCACCCGGGATGTAATGTACGCCCGGACTGAGAATCGCGATTCCCAGCAACGACCAGCCCCAACCGAACCCAAGCACCAGACCGAAACAGATCAGGAACTGGCGACTTTTCAGGGCCTGGCGCGCTTCTTTGACAAGAATCGGATTCAACCAGTCGCCACCTCGCTCCAGTATCGCGTCAAACGCCGCGGACCAGCCAGACGGCCGCCTGGCAGGACTCGGCATCTCGATCGGTGAGGCAGAATCGGCCACGGTCACTGAACAGCTCCTGTCGTCACGCGCATGAAGACATCTTCCAGTGATTTCTTCTGACTGCTGAATTCACTGATCTCAAACCCAGCCTGGACAAGTTCGCGCAACAACGCAGCTTCCTGTTGCCGATCACCTGGATGTCCAAAAGTCACCACGTCTCCATCCGCCACCACGTCACTGAGTAATTCTCGTGCGGCCAACCAACCAACCAGTTTTCCCACGTGCTCCAGGACACGCACCTGAATCGTTCGCCGTGTGTTCTGCCCGTGGAGAACCTCATCGACGGACCCCATCGCCAGGATTTGGCCTTGTTCGATAATAGCCACCTGGTCACACATTTCAGCCAGTTCACTGAGAATATGGGAACTGACCAGCAAGGCCTTGCCTGCTGCCGCCAGGTCACGAATCATGCGTCGCAATTCAATCCGCGCGCGTGGGTCAAGGCCCGCAGCCGGCTCATCAAGAATGAGCGCAGCCGGATCGTGAATCATCGCACGTCCCAGACACAAACGTTGCTTCATACCTTTTGAGAGAGCGCGAACCGGCTTCTCCAGCAACGCATCCAGTCCGGTAAAACTGAGTGTGTGTCGCACAGCATGCCGGCGTGCGGCCCCTGACAAACCATAAGAACGCGCGAAAAAGTCCAAATATTCCCAGCAGTTCACATTCGGGTAGGTGCCAAAGAAATCTGGCATGAACCCCAGACGCAAGCGGACTCGATCTGGATCGTTGACTACCGAAAAACCATCGACAAACGCGTCCCCATGACTCGGCAGGTCAAGGGTCGACAAGATCCGCATGGTTGTCGTCTTACCCGCCCCATTGGGGCCAATAAAACCAAGCACCTCGCCTGGCGCCACAGTGAAGGACACATCATTGACCGCGCGTGTTTCGCCAAAAAAACGAAACAACCTCCGAAGCTCAATCATCGCCTGCGGTGGGGACATCCAGAAGTCTCGCTACATCAATAAAGCAGTCATCACGAACAGCAGTCAAACGCTCGGTCTGGGTCTCGCTTCAGACAAACTGACTGCATCAGCGAGTTCATATATTGGCCTCGTCACGAAGAACACCTACCATTCTCCAACCAACACATGAAAACTTCCTTCGGAAGACGCCTCGGAGAGCCCTCCCGAGTCCAAAACATCTTGCTCAGTAATCGCCACGAATGACATCGCAGGCAGGATCCAATTTGGCTGATTCAATGACTCCAGTACACTATTCTGGAATCCGAACGCCTCGTCACGGTACGAGGAATAATAAGACCTCGTCGCACTGTCATAAGCTGCCGCATCAAATCCCACTGGTTCCTGCGGCTGGTGCCGACGATACGCCCGCTGCAGCAATGGCATACCTGATGCCGCGAGCGGAACCAGAATGCCTTCGGCATCCGCTTCAATCGCATTACCAAATCGCAACGCCGCCGGGTCACTCGTATCAGATCCGGTTGCGACATTCGCGAACCAGCGGTCCTGGCTATCGCGTACCAGCAGACCGAGAATCCGCGTTCCCAGGCGATTTCTGACGCGACACACCTCTGGAGCGGGGTCGATTTCCAAACGCAGCGGAACGCGACGGGCATTGGTGACCAGAAACTGTCCAGCCACGCGTGAACGCAGATACCCACCCGACAATATCTGTCGATCAGCCCACTGCACATTCCGCGGTCGACGGTCGCGACCTCCCCTTCCGTTCGCCACCGGCTCGATCTGGTAGACCGTCGCACTATCAGGGAATCTCAAACCACGAGTGGGCGCGATCGCCGCATAGTAGGTCTGCCGCGACCAACTCACCGCAACACCGGCCGCCTGGTCCAAATGCGTCAAACTTCGGATCCGCCCGCGAACTCCCAAGCCGTCGGCCAAGATCGCGTAGCCCATCAGGAATAACGTGACCACGGTCGCCCCGAGTGGCACCGTCAAGAGTAGCAAAAATAGCTTTCGGACCCGCCTGAGCAACCAGTAATTGAAAGGCCCGATGACAACCACAAACAGCGAAATCGCCACCAGGAATGTCGTCACGGGAGGCAAGCCCACTCCCGGAATTAACCAGTTCCAGTATTCCATGTTGCCGAAAGAGCAAGATATGCCATGACGTCCTGTCCAGGTTAGGCGTTGCGTTCCCGCTGGGCTTCCCAACAGTTCATTCTTCCCCGGAACCTTACGCGGATGCAGCGTGTGGAAGAGCCAACGCCATGACTCAACTGTTCCTGGGAATGCCTGCTTTCCTCCCAGCGCGACGACGCGACCTAAACCGATCGGCCGGTAGAGGAACTTCGCTGCCAGACGTCGACTTTCCAGAGAGCGTCGGTCTGCGTACGGATCAGGGGGCCGCTCAGTCGTAGCCACCGTGGTACGAGATGACTCTACCGCAACCGTCACGGCGTAAGGACTCATGCGCTGCGATCCATTGGTGTGAAAAGATAGATCCTTCCGAGCAAAATCTCTTTCCAGAGGAATTCGCCAGCCCCGATACCCAGTAGCCTTGGCCACACCGTCGGGCAAGGCGGATAATCGCAACTGTCGCTCCAATGCCTCTAAATGCAGAAACGGCTCGCGACCATTACCCGTACCATAAACACACAACACAGGCCCGGTCGCAATCCAGAAGCGCAACGCCTGCCACCGAGTGGGGTACTGCTCGATCATCTGCTCTAGATCCGACAGAGAAATAAACACCAGATCCAGCGCCGCATAACCAATCCAACGATCGGGCAAATCACCAGGGTGTAACAGTTCCAACTCCGACATCTGTTCCACCGTTTTCAATAAACTGGCATCATCGGTCGCGCCGAGATAGTCGTTTTTCAAAACATCCGGCTTCCATGCGTGCCAGGCCAAGACGCGAAAGTCGGGGAACTCACGCCGGCCAGCGCGATCTCCCGGCCACCGCGCAACCCACTGATTCCGCAGGTCGCCCGCGGGTGCGTCCGAGTCGATCAACAGTACACGAGGGCGATCTTCAGGCCTCTGCTGCGGCAAGCCCCACGATCTCTGATAACGCAAGGTGCGGTGCTCACGCCCCTCCTCAAAGACATAAATTTTCAATGAATACGCTCCGAAGGGGTTGGCCACTTCGGGAACATAAATCGTCTCGGTGATGCCAGTACTGCCCGCTGGCACCACGATCGTCTGACGGACATTTTGCCGCCGCGAGTTCCGCAGCGCCCCCTCGAGCTCGAGCCTGATTTCCAGACGGCGATCAGCCCCAAACGGCTTGCCACGTGGTGCGACGGCAACGCGAATCGGACGATAACCATTAGCAGCAACCCAGCGAAAGTCGAGATTCAGCATGAAGTCTGAAGGGGTCGTTTTTGCGTTCTCTGGCAACGTCACTCGCATCGACGGCGCCGCCTGCACCGCCGCGGCGACCAGACACACCCAGCCGCCCGCCAGGACCACCCTGCAGTGCGCCAGAACGGTATTTATCAATCGCTGCAACATGGCACTTACCAAGGCGGTCATTGCGCGGACAACGGGTGAGGACCGCACTTGCAAATCGCTACGACGAAGGCTCGTCAGGAGGGAGAATTTGTGGCGGCGGCAATTCAGTCGCAAAGGGTGAGGCGGGCTGCCGGACGCGCCCGACACGGCGGCGATGCTCCGTAATCGGCCAGATCAAGGCAAACATCAGAGCGTGAACCAGGGCGATCACAACAAGACTACTGAACGCCACAGACACACCAATAGCCCATGGCCGTCCTTCAACCGCCAGGGTTACCACTAGAAAAAACACCGCCAGCACCGTGGTGGCGGAGAACAGCCAGCCGAGGGAAAAACGCGGAATGAGCATCACCCGATTTTCGCATCCCGACCCAGGATTGCAAGGCGCAGACCGGCGGCGTCGATCTTCATGCGTCACGGCTTCGTCGCCAGCGCAATGCATTGCCGTCACCCCGGCCGCCCCAACTACAATGACGCCAGGCACGCGGAACAATCGTCGATCACGACAATTGTCGATCACATGGTACAGTAACGTCAGATTGCTCCTGTAAATCGTCAGTCACATGCCGGTGCGACATACCCTCCAGGAGAGCCAGTAGCTTGGATCCCTACACAGAGCAGCAACTCGTGCGCAATCGAGATTGCCGCAACACCTGGCAGCGGTACGCAGAACATCGTCACCAGGTCATGAAACTCCTCTGTAACAATGTGGAAAACGACTGCGAGTCGATCTGTCTATGGGGCGCTGGAAACGCAAACGACCTCGACTTGAACCGGCTGCTTGAAGTTTTCTCCGAGGTTCACCTTGTCGATCTGGACCAGGAAGCGCTGCTGTTTGCCGTTGAGCAACAATCCTTGCACGAAACACCCACTGTGGTTTTGCACGGCGGGGTCGACCTGTTGGGTATCACCAACTTCACCGATCCCCTGCCCGCAACACAACCAAATACCGCCGATGTCGATCGCCTGCTGAAGCACTTCCGAGCATTGCCCCCGCCGCCGTGCCAACCTTGCGACGTGGTCGCATCGGTATGCCTGCTCAGCCAGTTGATCGAAGCACTCGCCAGCCTCGTCGGAGCGGGCCACCCGCGTCTCCCAGAGTTGATCACCGCGGTTCGTTGCCACCATTTGCAACGTTTACTTCAAGCCACGCGACCGGGTGGCCGCGCGATACTCATTACAGAAATCCTCTCGTCCGATACCTTTCCCACCCTGCCTGCGATACCTGAAGCCAGTCTGAGAAACGCTCTGGCGCAGCAAATCAACATGCGTAATTTCTACACGGGGTTGAATCCAGCCATCCTGGAATCACTTGCCGAGCGGGAACCGGGCATCGGCCGGCTATGCAACGGTATCGCCGCACACCCACCGTGGCGGTGGGATTTTGGACCGCGCACTTACGCCGTCGCCGCCTATGAGGCCAGAACGTGCAGTCAGGAGTAACGCATCCTTCATCCGGCGCGGTTGAAACCGCCGGCGATTACCGACATTATGGATGCCTGCTTCTATCAAGGAGAGTCGCCATGCTGCTGCGAACCCAACATCCGATTATTTGTGTTCTGTTCTGCGTGCTTGCCCCTGCTGTGGCAAAATCCACGACGGGCTTTCGTCAACAGATTTTCAACGGCAAGAACCTGGACGGCTGGCACGCCATCGGTTGTGAAGCTGGCGTGGAAGAAAACAAGCTGGTTCTGCGCAGCGGAAATGGCACGGTTCGCACTGACCACCGCTACAGCAATTTTGTGCTGGAGTTGAAATGGCGCCCGCTGCGTGAAACGTCATGGGACTCAGGGATCTACATTCGCTGCGAACTGCCTGCCGCTGGTCAGCCTTGGCCTGAACGTTACCAGATCAATCTCTTGAAGGGACACGAAGGTAACATCGTGGGCGTGCCCGCCGCCCAAAGTAAAGGACTCGTGAAACCAGGCATGTGGAACCAGTTTCGGCTGACACTCATCGGCAAACAGGCAACACTGGAAATCAACGGTCAACAGGCCTGGCAGGTCGACGCCATCGAATCTGCTGCTGGTTACATCGCCTTCCAATCCGAAGTGGATGGTGGCGGCCAGTTCGAATTCAAGGACATTTTTGTGACTGAACTGGACCATCAAACGATGTTCAATGGCCAGGATCTCAGCGGCTGGCAAGGGGCTGGTCAAGACGCAAAACAATGCTGGAAGGTCGACGATGGATTGCTCGTCTGCACCGGGGATAAAGGTCCCTGGCTGCGCAGCGACAAGCAGTTCAAGGACTTTAATCTGCGGTTTTCCTACCGCCTGCGTGACGGAGGCAATTCAGGGGTTTACGTACGCGTTCCAGAGGATGGCAATCATCATGGAGCCGGCGCTGGGGTCGAGGTACAGATCCTGGATGACCACGCCGAACGTTACCGCGAACTCAAACCGTGGCAGTTCTGTGGCAGCGTCTACAAGATTGCCCCGAGCAAACAAAAGACGGGCCGCGCTGCCGGCACGTGGAATACCATGGAAATCAACTGTACCGGCTACCACTACCAGGTTCGGCACAATGGAATCCTGATCGTAAACGCGAAACTAGACGAATTTCCTGAACTCGAGGAACGGCGTCTTCAGGGCTTCCTGGGATTCCAGAATCACAGCGAAGAGGTCTGGTTTCGCGATGTACGTGTGGGTCTGCCGGTGTCCCCCTGACCGCCACAGACCGCTGCCCGACGCTCTCAGCAGTCACCAAACCCGGTGTCCGATGGGCGCGAGTTTGCAACAGGCGGCCCGTTGGCGCGAGGTGCATGATGTGCCATCATGCGTGTTGGCTTATGTACCGACACCGGTAGTAACCCGCGACGAAAGGCTGTCTTCGCGGGCCGACTTGTGCTCAATCCGGTAACACATCACCGGCGTACTATCGCAGGGAAGTGCTGTTCGATGCGTAGGGAAGCACCAGTAAATCGTCCGCCGCCGAGTACTCCATGAAGAGACGAAAACGCCTGTCGCAGTTCCCCATTATTCCCACTCTGATGACATTGGGAAACGGGTTTTGTGGTCTCTTGTGTATCACACTGGTCACGAGGAGTGAGTGGCTGGTCGACGAACTCTGGCAAGAGAAACTGGGGGATGCCCGAATTGTTTCACTCGCTGGAGTGCTACTGTTTGTCGCAATGCTCTTTGACCTGCTCGACGGCCAGGTCGCGCGATTGACCAAACAGACAAGTGATTTTGGGGCTCAGCTCGACAGCCTTTGCGATGTTGTCAGTTTTGGCGTGGCACCAGTCTATCTCCTCATGGCCTGCACGACGGCTTTCCACTCGCGCCTGCTATGGGGAATCGGCGCCCTCTTCGCTGCCTGTGCGGTGTTGCGCCTCGCTCGCTATAACGTCGAACAAGGTGACGAGCATGAATCCGGGTTCACAGGACTCCCGTCGCCCGCCGCGGCCGGTACCGTCGCGTCGTTTGCCATCGTCAGTCCGCTGCTCAACCGTTTTGACGCAATGCAACCCACCGACATGCCAGCACGCCTCGGTGCTCTGGTCGCTGAGGCCAGCCCAATCCTGCTACCTGTCATGATGTTCATCATGTCCTTGTTGATGGTATCTCGCATTCCCTACCCCCACATTTTTGACGAGTTTTTCCGAGGCAACCGCAACCTGGGCCAGTTTGTCCAGCTCCTCTTTGCACTAATCGCCATTTTCATCTTCCATGAACTGGCGTTACCTCTCATCTTTACCGCTTTTGCGTTAGCGCCACCGACGCAGCGGGCGTGGTCACTGATCACACGTCGCTGGCACACCACGCTTGCCCGCTAACCTTCACACAGATGGTGCCGAACCAGCGCTGTTGGTACACCCCCACCAGCGGGCAGGTTCGTCACAAATGGTCAGCAGACTGACATTTGTTCTGCAAACAAACTTCTGCAAACAAAACTGTGCGGAACCATTGGTACAGCGCTCACCGTTTTGCACCAGTGCTGAAGTGCCGGCAGCCTGGCGATTTGTTGCCAAGGGAACGGATTCGGCGGCGGCGCCTTCCTGCAAAACCCCCGTGGTCCGTGTACAACGGTTTTTCGCGGCTTGTTGAGGCCGGCGGGGCCGCCCGTTATCCTGTTGCAGTTAGAGCCACGCGCCTCAACCAATATCGATTCTCTTCATTGATCCGAAATAAATAAGGAACATCCCGTGACCGTTTACCGTTTTTCGCTATGGCAATCTCTCGTGGTATTGGCATTCCTGACAAGTAGTTTCTGGTTGCTACCAGTACAAGCTGCCGATCCGATCGTGCCGGCTGGAGCAAAACTGGAAAAACTGTTTGACGGCATCGTGTTAACCGAAGGCGTCGCCGTCGCACCTGATGGAATGGTCTATTTCAGCGACATTACATTCTCGCACCAGGCCAAAGACGAAAAGGGCGCAATCCAGGCAGGTCACATCTGGATGTTCAACCCCAAAACCAGCAAAACCAGAATCTTCCGCTCACCGAGCGGCATGTCCAACGGAATCAAATTCGACGCGAACGGCGATATGATCATCTGTGAAGGCGCCGACTACGGTGGGCAGCGTGTTATTCGAACCGATATGAAAACCGGTATGAGTTACATCATTGCCGGCATGTTTGAAGGGCGCCCTTTTAACTCGCCCAACGATGTCACGATTGATATCAAAGGCCGGATGTATTTCAGTGATCCACGTTACCTGGGCCATGAAGCGATTGAACAACCCGTCATGGCTGTCTATCGAATCGACACCGATGGATCGATCCACCGGATCATCACCGACGCAGGTAAACCCAATGGTGTCTGTGTTTCACCTGATCAGAAAACGCTCTACGTTGTCAGCAACGAAAACGGCGCTACGGCGCTTGAACGACTAGGAAACAACGACCCGGATAATCCAGCTACAGTGGCCACACCCCTGAAAAAAGGGCACATGGCATTGATGGCTTATGATCTCCACGCAGATGGCTCCGCAACGTTCCGCAAGACACTCGTCGACTACTATCCAGAAGATGGTCCCGATGGACTGATCTGTGACAAGAATGGCAACCTCTACGTCGCTGTACGGGCAGCAAACCGCCCCGGGATTGTCGTCTATTCGCCCGCGGGAAAAGAGCTTGCGTATATCAAGACTGAAATCCCCACAAACGTTGGTTTTGGGCGTGGTGCAGAAAGCAAAACACTCTACATCACCGCTGGGAAAAGTCTCTTTCGGATCAAACTGAACGCTGAAGGTTACCAACTACCCTCTGCCAGGTAATACGATCGCGCGGCAGACGCGGGCGAGAGAATCGATAGCAGGCCAGGTGCTCTCCGCCCTGACCTGCTATCTCGGGCCAACATGCTCCGATCCCGACACGGGCACTTTCCTCTGTCACAAGATATTCAGGCAGTTACTTTTCTCCGGTACTTCGACGTTTCGTCACACTCACCGCAGGGCAGACAGTCTCGATGGAAACTCGTAATGCACGCCTGGGCATCGGGCTGTTCGTGGTTTACCTGGTTCTCTATGGAGCCTATGTATTCCTGAACGCATTCTCCGCCCAGACGATGGAAATAACTCCTTTTGCTGGAGTCAATCTGGCGATTCTGTTCGGGTTTGGACTGATCATCGCCGCGTTGGTGCTCGCACTGCTCTACGGTGCCTTGTGCGATGCGGGCGACACCACCGATCAGGAAAAGGAGGCCGACCTGTGATTTACGAAGCTTCTCCGCTCGCGGTTGTCGTGTTTTTCCTGTTTGTCGGCGTGACACTGGGACTTAGTTTTTTTCTGGGCAGGAAAGCACAATCGAGTGAAGGCTACTTTGCAGCCCACGGCCAGATCCCCTGGTTTGTCAATGGTATCGCTTTTGCCGGGGATTATTTGTCCGCAGCCTCATTTCTTGGCATCTGCGGCATGATCTCTTTCTTTGGCTACGACGGATTCCTGTACTCCATCGGATTTCTGGCCGGCTGGATTGTGGCCTTATTCGTCGTCGCTGAACCAATGAAGCGGTTAGGACAATTCACCTTTGCCGACGCACTCGATTCCCAATTCCAATCGCGAGGCATCAAATTGGCTGCGGGAATCAGTACATTAGCCGTTAGTGTGTTCTACCTGATTCCACAAATGGTCGGTGCTGGAGTCTTGATCCAACCACTACTTGGATTTGATCACTACGTGGGTGTCTTGATTGTCGGCACTACCGTCATTCTGATTGTCGTCTCGGCCGGAATGGTATCGACTACCTGGGTGCAGTTCATTAAGGGCAGCCTCCTGGTCATTTTCAGTGCCATTCTGACAATCATGATTCTTGCGCGTGGCTTCAAAGTCCCAGAGGAAAACGAGTTCTTCAGAACGCTTGGTCCGGTCGATCTGGCGAGTGCAACTCTGGCGACCGACGTCGCCACACTCCTCAGTGCAGAGGCCCCTCAAGACCTCGTCGCGGAAGTTATCGAGCCCGCTGAAAATTCCGACGAACCGCATCTGGTCGTGGTCAATATTCCTGGTGAGCCGCAGTCGGTGTGGTCCACTGTCCCGCGTGGCGAGACAACTTACCTCGCTGAAGCGCAAACACACGTCGTTGTCGATGGTAAAGAAATCGTCAACGGCAAGGAAAAAGGGACGAAAAAGGGTGAACAAGAACTAAAGCCGATTGGCCACCTGAGCCGGCTCCCCGCAGGCGTGCAAGAAACAGGTGGTCTGGGACCCTTCGAGTTCCTGAGCACATTACAGCAAAGCGAGATCATCCTCTGGGGCAAAAAGACCAGCGATCTGGAACATCCCAAAACAACGGTCTACTACCAGAAGCCGACTCTGGGCAAAGATGTATTACGCCCCGGAACACACCCAAAATTCAAAGGGATTCAAAGTAATAAAACGATCGACAAGGTGAATTTTCTTTCCCTCATGCTCGCCCTGTTTTGCGGCACGGCCTCATTGCCACACATCTTGATCCGCTATTACACGGTGAAGGATGGTGCCAGTGCTCGAAAAAGTACGATTGTAGGAATCGCGAGCATCGGGTTCTTCTACATCTTGACTCTATTCCTGGGTCTGGGTGCCATGACAAGCGGCGCGTTGGACGTCACCAACAGTAATATGGCAGCCCCGCTGCTCGCAAAAAGCATGGCCGAATGGCTGTTTGCAATCATCTCAGCGATCGCTTTCACCACGGTCCTGGGAACCGTGAGCGGCTTGATCCTTGCTTCCAGCGGAGCCGTAACGCACGATCTGCTAAAAAACGTACTGGGCTATCAGTTTTCAGAGGATGAGCAGGTCCGTGTTGCCAAAATTGCCTCGGTCGTGGTTGGAGCCATTGCGATCGTCCTGGGTATCCTGTTTGAGGGATTGAACGTCGGCTACCTCGTCGGCTGGGCATTTAGTGTAGCCGCCTCCGCGAACCTGCCCTCGCTACTCATGTTGTTATTCTGGAAACGCACAACCAGCCAGGGGATCATCGCCGCTATCATGGTTGGGATGGTCAGCTCACTCGGTTGGATCTTACTCAGCGGAGACACCTTTTCGACAATCTACGGACTCAGCGCTGACGACGCGTGGGTTCCTTTTGACCAACCTGGTCTTGTCACGATTCCACTTGGCTTCCTGACATTGGTCATCGTGTCACTGTTAACACAGCCAAAAGACACGCCGGAACAGGCGAGTACCTGATACATGTGGCGGCTTTGTCCCCAGTCGCGATTACAAGCTGCGTGGATTCCTCAGCTGACCAAAACCACCTCAAGCAACGCCCAGCGGAATGGAATTCAGTGTCGGGCATGTTGCGTTCCGAAGCATGTTGGGTACTATTGGCAAGCACCTGAACCACGACAATTGGACCAATCAATCGAAACCCACAGGTTCCCTCCTTCCTCTGACATAGATTCAATTTCGGCGCAAACGCCAATTTGGGAGCTCTGTCGCCGAATACGCAGCGAATCACCGTGCCTGCTCGGCGCTCTCTAACGCAACATGACGCCGCAGTCGTTCGGTGGAGAACGAACACGATGCCTCAGCCAGATCACCGGCGCGTGGGAGACGACGCCCTCCAACAGGTGCTCGGCTATCTCAACTTTTCGTCAGGGAGTTCTGACCCGCAGTTGCTCGTCGCTCTCGACGCGATCGATGCGCAACTTCCTGAGAACACGACCCCACGTTGGCAACGTATTCTGACACATCTTGAAGGCGAATTAGGTCGGCTTGCTGCCGACGTACCGGCTTTCAAGGAATCAAGCCAGGCCGCGGCAGTTCTGCAGTTACTGGGCAATGAAATCATCCCCGGCTATCTCGATTTCCACAGAGACCTGCTGTTTCATCAGGACGAAAACAACTTGTTTTGCCCTTTCTTCCTGGGCCGTGTATTTGAAGTCGTACTGCAAGAATCCGGTCCCTGGGACGACGGCGACCGGATTCGCCAGGGCGCGCTTCGACGCCTGAATAACTACCTTGGCTATCGCCCCGTTGCCACACTGGAAAGTCACAAGATCGAACCGTACGACCACGAATGGACTCGGCCGATCCCGATTTATGTACGTGATGCAGGAGTTTCCCGAGGGCCGCACCAGCGCGTCGTTACCTTGGCACTTCAATTGCTCACTGAAACTGACGAGGATCTACTACGGGCTGCGCACTTCGACCCGGATTTGCTTGACGAACTCGCCATCGATTCCCGCGCGTACGACTTTGACCATCCTGTCAACAAACGCCCCAACTATCATTTTGGGCTGTGGGATCCGCACTGCATTGACAATCGCGGCTACTACAGAAGATTTGTGCTACAGCAGATCACGCTCGACACACTGATGAACCGTCCTGTCCAGGAGCGAGACAGTGACGCGGATGCGAGTAGTACAGAGAGTGATAGCACCTCAGCCAACTCGTTGAAAAAAGGACAGCTTCCCCAAAACGAGCTGGAATATGAAGCTGCAGCCGTACTTGCAGGAACGATCCTGATGGCATCCGGGACGAGTGGGTCTGGGCCCGCCGCTTATGATTCAAGTGTCACTTTAAGTACGCTGTTGCCGAAAATTGCCCAGTACCGAGACCAATTCTACGAACAACTTGTCGAACGTACTGCGCCACCGCACCGAGATCGACTCGAACAAGAGATGGCGCGCCTGCAACAGCCGTTCGGTGGCGCACGGCAGCACTTGAACTCCGAACTTGCGCGGCATCGTGCCACCCAGCTCGAGCACGTCCGGCTCGCTAAACTCTTCGCACGCATCGGCCACGTCGATGCGGCTTCCAGACAGACCACCGTTGTACCGGTTGCTTCTGCGCGACTAAGTTGCCGTATCGACTGCCTGCTCTCTGACGGACAGCAGGCCTTGCGATCAGCAAACCTGGAACGAGCGTTAGAAGTTCCGGCCGAAATGCGCCAACTGATCGATCGCGGTATCCAATGTGGGGCATTGGTCGACCCCTGGAACATCCTCGGTTTTGATTGCCAATTCAGTCTTTTTCCAGCACCAGAAAACAGCGTTTACGATCACCGCGTGGATGAGTTCCTCGAACTCACCGAACGAATGTTAGCGTTCCATTCCCAGCTTTGGGGCGAAGTCTCCGCCCTGAATCGCCAGGACCTCTGTCCGCAAATTGACCGACAGTTCCATGAATTGGCGCTCTGGCTAAGGCAATTTGCAGCCCATGAAGTTTCACACGTAGAATATGCGGACCCGCAAGGCGTGTACGAATCCGCACGTCACGTCGCCGAAGCATTGCGACGCTGGCACGAAGGCGGTGCCGCGGCAGGCGATCTTGGATTCTGGTCGCAGCACGCGGAGATGTTTACGGCGCCGAAGGCATACGCCCTGGTGATCGAGGCACTACTCGAACGGCGGGACTTTGTCTCCCTGATGTCGCTCCTCATCCATTGGCTCAGTCAGGCCGACGAAGTCCGCTTGGAACACGGTGACAGTTCGTTTCATCGATTGTCATTGCAATGGGTGCTTACCTTGTCGCAGTCGGAGCCGGCCGACACCGGCCCCGCGGCCTCAGACCTGCTGCAAAAATTCATTGACTACCTGGAAGCAAATGCTGGAACCTATTGGGAAGTACCTGAGTTTGCACTGACGGGAACGAGCAAACCGCCAGACGCTCAGTTGGATGACCTGTTCAACAGCAGCGATGACGACTCGGAGGAAGCCGAGGCTGACATTTACGGAGCTGCCTATGAAGATGTCGTCTTTCGTGACAGTACCGACGATGGTTTTGAAGGTACAATCTTCCATGAAGGGAATGCGAATCAAGAAGAGTGGATACGTGAATCCTCACGCATCAGTGATCGACTCGCGTTCCTGCAATGCCTTGCACAAATCTGGCAGTTGGTCGCAGTTCACCCCACTTTGCGAACGACCTCATCGGGTGATTCCGACTCCGTGGCTCGCTTGCTTGTCCTGGCCGATCAAGCGAGCAGGAACCATCGTGACCTGCTGACACTACTCCAGCAAGTAGCCGACCAGAAGTTACAACCTCCAACCGGAGATCATGAGTCCCTGTTCGATTACGACCGGAAACGCTTTGCCAAAGACAACCTTCTCGAACGCATCATCGCTACCGCAGTTCTCACCTCGAGTGCACAGCGTCTGTTGTTTGCCGCAGCCCATTCCAGCCAGGGGATGCACGAGGTCCCTGGCGACGAAGTCGCTACCATCCTGGCCTGCCTGTTGCATAACGACTTGACGGCATTTCACCAGTACTGGCCTTCCCTTATCGCGTCGCTACGTGATTCGGAACTACTCTACGTCCCGCTCTCCAAAGGTGGTAACGCCAGCAAAATTGTCGATGCCCGGGTTCGCCAGACCACCATTCGCGATCTGCTTTCCTGGCTGCCGCGACGGGGCCTGTTAAGCGAAACGCGTGAGTTACTCGAGCTCGCACGCGCCATGGAACGCAACAACCCGGTCGGTCACGGTGCCGTTACTGAATTCGATGACATTTTTGCCATCGGTTATCGCGCCGTCGTAACAAGCCTGGTGGAATCGGCACGGCACTGGGGAAACGAGCGAGAGGATGAGCAGGAACTCGTCACCTGCCTGGAGCGACTAACAGAATCGTTACTCTACAGTTGGCTCGAACACAGCCGTACGCTGCGCCTATCGGTTTTAGAGAAAGTCGAGACAGCGCTCCAATGGGAACCGATCGTACGTTTCATCCAGGATTACGGCGACGACCTCTTTACTCAAAAATTCCTGAACCTTCCCAACTTGCGTGCCATCCTCCATGCCGGTGTCGACAGCTGGGTCGGACAATGCCGTGACGATAACGCCAGCTATCAGTTTCTCGAAGATCTGGGAGAAGACCTGCCGGAAAAACACGCCGGACAGGTGCTGACTCTGATTCTGGAAGCGGTGATTGAAAACTACACCGAGTACCGGGAATACAACAGCACGACCACCCAGTCCGACCGAGGTGATCGATTATTCACCTTGCTCGACTTCCTGCGTTTGCGTGTCAAATACGATCGAATCTGCTGGAACTTACGTCCTATCGTACTCGCACACGACGTACTCGTTCGCAATGGTTACCACGATGCCGCCGCCACATGGAGGCATGCACTCAAAGAACGCATTGGCGGCGAAGCAGATCAGTTTCTGACCGAAATGGAAGAACTGCAAGACAAGTATGCGATGCGGATTCCCATGATCGCAGATCGACTGGCTGAACGTTTCGTAAAACCGCTCTCGATCGACCGGTTGCGGGCCATGGTAGAACCTGCCATTAAGGAAATGCGTCTCGGTGGAGCGTCTCCAGTGTTTGAACTTCTGGAGAGTGAATGTGCCAATTGGTCTCACGAACCAACAGGCGCGGGGCTCGACATCCCGCCTTGGATCAACGCTTTAGAAGAAGAGGTCGAACGGATTAACGAAGCCCACGAAATCCTGGCAAACGACGATTGGAATCTAGGGCGTTTCCTGCCGTTCACGCCACTGACGGTCGCAGAGATTCACGACCAATTAGACCAGTGGTCGCGTGACTAGCCAGACGGTGGCACAGAGCCGGCAAAGTCATTTCATCCCAACCCAGTTTCAACGCGTCTTCAACCACTGCAACAGTTCTTGTACCGTGAGCCGATTATCACCGTTGGCATCGGCCGACTGAGGACTTTCTGACATCTGCTTCCATTCTTCTGGCGTAAGTTGTTGATCCTCATTGAGATCATACTTGCGCAACAAGCGGTTCGCATAGCGAAGGTATCGATCCGGCAGTGGCACGGGCGGCGACTGTTGTAACTCGTCACTATTCACGATGCCATCGCGATTCTGGTCGAGTTGTTCGAGTGCACGAGATGCAGCAGCCAACTCCTGTTCAGACAGTTCACCATCGGAATCGCGATCTAGCGTCTTCAAAAGAACGGCGTTGATCGCCAACTCCTGGCTTTCCAGAGACCGTACCGGCGGCCCCTGGCGCGACGAGCGTCGGCGCCCGCCATCTCGATCTCTCCGCAAGACAACGCGGTACTGCTGTGTCACTGGAATACAAAACGTCTCAGCATCATCGCAGGCGAAATAATGCACTGTAACTTTCAACACCGCATCCACTGCGGTCCACTGGGCTCTCACCAGGAACTCTCGAGGATCGGCGTCGGTGGGAACGCTGACACCCGCTGCCTTTGCCTGTTGCGGGACAACCGAAATACCACTCGGCGAGTCCAGTTCAAACCGCAAGGGATCCATCTCATTGTTCCAATGCACTGCGTACAATGGATCCAGGTAAAAACCGAGGTACAAGTCGCCTTCCCCTCGCTCAATCAACTCTGCTGAAGCTTCTGCTCGCAGCTTGGCGTAAAAGGGAACCGCCTCTGCTTGCTTGACGGGCTCCACAACCAGTGGACTCATCCTGGCTGGCAAGGCGAGGGGAGGCACGACACCGGTAGGAGCAGTGTGTCCGTGTGGCAAAGTGCCAACGCGAATTTTGTCTCGATCCGCTACTGGCTCCACGGCGCCGACTAATTCCGTCAAATCCTGTCGTAATGCGTCGGGGTCGCTCCAGGCGCGTCGAGCAACAAGTACTCCTTCCGGGTCGATCACAAATTCCGAGTTTGGCGCATTCCCCAAAGCATGTTTCAAGTCGTTCTCAAACGTGTCGCAAATCCAGGGAATTTGACTTCCTAGTCGTGCTTTCGCGCGGGCGACATGCTGCAATCTTTCAGCCAGAGAAAAGGGGGCCACGTAACCCTTGTAACCTGGATGGGCAAGCGCTTTATAGATGTAGAAGAAACGTACACCAAGTGGAGCATAGTCCTGGTAAACCGCCTCCAGACTGGAGACATTTCGGAGAAATGGTGGTCACGTGAGGCAGCCAAACACTAAAACCGTATAGTTTCCGCGCAACGCACTCAAGGAAATCTCTTTCCCCGAGTCATCATACGCTCGCAAATCAGGAAACGCTGATCCCAATTCAGGAGCGGCGCGATCAAACCGCTGCTGCATTGCCTGACGCCCCGAAAATGAGGACCCCTGCTGAGCAGGGGCGAGATGATTCCAGGGCAACAGAACCAACAGACTCAAGGCTGCGCTCATTACCAATCGCGACATGGCATTGACTCTTCTCATACTGAGTGTGGAAACCAGGCTATCTCTGCAATGACGAACCCAGTGCTGGAGTAAAAGTTCCGCTTCACCACCAGCTACCAGGGGCAGCCATCAAGAACTGTCACAATCACCGGGATGAGAACAGTCTGATCAATCAATAAAAGAAACTCAACAGCGTTAACAGGAGCATACCCATACCGAACACCGCCTTGACGACGGTTCCCATCATCCGCCCCCAAAACGCGGACTTTCCTACCTCAACACTGGCTTGAAAATCATGGCCTTTCCACATTTCTCCAAGGATGGCACCGATCATCGCGCCCAGGCCCCCAAACAAGAACGCACCCACCAGCGGCGCCACCAGCGGAATCGGAATCGGAACCGCCACGAAGATACCTGCTACCCCACCCAGCATGGAGCCCACCAAGGCGAGTGCAGCGCCTCGCTTGCTGCCGCCGGCTCGGCGAGCGCCGAATGCCCCCGCTGCAAATTCACCGAATTCGCCCAACACCGCCAGTGACGTCAACCCGACAAGTGCAGGCCACCCCAACGCCGTGGCTTCACCACTGAGACTGACCGGCATGAGCCACGCGTACAACCCAGCTGCCACCAGAATGAACCAGTTTCCAGGCAAGCCGAACCACACCGAGACCCAACATCCAAATTGAATTACCAGCAGGAGTGGCCCCAGGATCCATATCATGGTACGTCGCCGCTTCGCTAAGACAACGAAATTCCGCAATTCGATCGAACATCTACGTGCCTGCATTATGGCATTCGGGTGAGGCTGAGTCACCGCATCACCAGCGAATGTAATGCAGGCCGCTCGGCAAACGGCAACCGAAATATTATGGTTGGTTGTTCGAACCGAACACATCGCTTGAAAACCAACTCTCCTTAGCTGGGTTCGCAGATGAAAACTCTGATCAAGAACGCAACAGTTGTACTCCCCGACGAAACCCAATCCGTAGATGTTCTCCTGGAGGGTCATCTTATCGCCGATATCGATCCTGCACCCCAGGTCCAGGTCGATACGGTGATTGACGCCACGCGGCTCTGCCTCCTGCCGGGCGTGGTCGACGACCAGGTGCATTTTCGGGAACCAGGCTTGACCCATAAAGAAGATCTGCAACACGCCTCGCGGGCTTGTGCCCGTGGTGGAATCACAACATTTCTCGAAATGCCCAACACCCAGCCGACGACAACAACCCAACAACGCCTGGAAGAAAAATTAGCGTTGGCCTCCCAACAGAGTTTGGTCAACTACGGGTTTTATGTCGGTGCCACGACCACGAATCTGGAAGACTTGAAGCACGCCCACAGGACACCCGGCATCAAGATCTTCATTGGCTCCAGTACTGGAAATTTGCTGGTGGATGACCAGGACGCGTTGGAACGGATTTTTGCAGAGACACAACTACCGATCACCGCGCATTGCGAAGATGAAACAACCATCCGCCGCAATACGGAGCGTTTTGCAGGGTCTACGAATGTCGCC
>CAZITS010000009.1:0-21668 GCA_964542185.1 uncultured Pirellulaceae bacterium | reverse complement strand
CAGCGGGCCTTTTGACTGTTGGCTGGCCGCGCGGGGACTGGCCACTCTGCCTTTGCGGATTGCGCGCGCCTGCGAATCTGCAATACACATCTCACAGTGGTTAACAAAACAAACCGGGATCGAACAGGTTGACTATCCGGGACTTGAAAATCACCCGCAACACACATTGGCCAAACAACAGTTCCATGGCCAATTTGGCACCGTCGTCACCTTTCACCTCAAAGGTGGACGGGCAGCCGCGGAACGCTTCATTCAATCTACCCAGGCCTTGCCTTTCTGCCCGTCTTTGGGAGAAACAATCACCACGCTGAGTCACCCTGAGTCAACCAGCCATCGAGGACTCTCTGGCGCGCAACGGGAAGTGCTGGGAATTGGAGGGGGCACCATCCGGCTTTCGCTTGGCATCGAATCGACGCAACACATCGCGGATTCACTGACAGCCGGTCTGAAAACCTTGTGAAAAGCTTCCTGCCAGGCACTTCTGGTAACCCGCGACCCCAGTGTTAAAACGCCTCTCGGTGTTAGAACTCGGTGTTAGAAACTATGCGATGTATGCCTCTGGGAACAGGTCTCCAGCCCATCGACCACGCCATCAGTCCGTCTGCGGGGAACCCTGCGACGGCGCGCTCAAACAGCGTCCCATCTGCCGGATCGCTTGCCGGAGTCGATTCTCATTTTCGACCAGCGCCATCCGCACATAGCCTTCACCTGCAGGGCCAAAACCGCTCCCCGGACTGACGGCCACATCCCCCGCTTCGAGTAAGTGCATCCCCAAATCCATCGTCGACATACGTGCTGTCCAGGGCTCAGGAATTTTCGCCCATACGAACATGCCAGCTTGCGGAGACTCGACAGACCAGCCTGACCGCCGTAGTCCATCCACCAAAACATCACGCCTGCGCTGGTACAAAGCTGCCTGCGCTTCGACCGCAGCATCACAGTGTCGCAAAGCCACGATGGAAGCAATTTGCACCGCCTGAAACATCCCGTAATCGTAGTATCCTTTGATGACGCTGAGAGCCCGAATCATCTCGGCATTGCCACAGCAAAATCCCACTCGCCACCCCGCCATGTTGTACCCCTTGCTCATGGTCGTAAATTCAACCCCCACGTCACAGGCTCCTGGGGAGGCCAGGAAACTTGGTGGCTGATAACCGTCGAAGCCAACATCGGCATAGGCAAAATCACTGATCACAAGAAACCCATACCTCCGAGCCAGCTGTACCATTTCGGTGAAAAACTCCTGTGTCACCGTCACCGTCGATGGATTGTGGGGATAGTTGAGAATGACAAGCTTGGGCTTGGGGTAGAGATGTTGGCACGTATAAGCGATGTTGGAAAGCAACTTCTCGCTGTCCGAGACCTCCAGGGCAATCACATTGCCCGAGGCCAAGGCCACGGCGTACAGGTGAACAGGAAAGTAGGGCGCGGGCACGATCGCCGTGTCACCGGGTCCCATCATCGCCAAACACATATGGCTGAAACCCTCTTTGGAACCCAGGCTCACGAGCACCTGTTGTTCCGGATCCAGCCGCACCCCATAACGTTTGAAATACTTGCTGGCCACTTCCCGACGCAAGTTGGCAATCCCGTTCGACCGGCTGTAACTGTGGTTCCGGGGATCCTGCACCGCCTCGGCCAATTTTTCGATGACCATTGGATCGGGAGGATCGCTGGGATTCCCCATTCCCAAATCGATCACGTCACGACCTAGCTTGCGTTTTTCATACAGCAGCTGGTTAATGCGGCCAAACATATAAGGCGGCAAACGCAATACACGGCTAGCCGGCTGTACCTGAAACTCGTTCGTCCCACCATTGGCGGAAGCAGCAGGACGAAACTCGGGCAAGTCAAATTCAGACATCGCACATCATCGGCGAATAAACACCGCGGTTACAACAGCCAGGCTCAGAGAAGACTGCCTACCTGCAAGTTAATGACTCGGCTATGACTCGGCAGACTGCGGTCAGGACCGTGGAATACCTATTCCGGATAAAGCTGGGTCGACAGGTACCGTTCGCCAATGTCGGGAAGCACTACTACGATCAGCTTTCCCTCGTTTTCAGAGCGACGAGCAACGTGCAATGCCGCCCAGGCAGCTGCCCCACTACTGATGCCACAAAAAATCCCTTCACGGCGTGCCATTTGACGCGCCGTTTCCGCCGCGTCGTCATCTTGTACCTGAACGACGTCATCGAGAATATCAACATTCAGGATGTCAGGTACAAAACCAGCACCAATTCCCTGTATCGTGTGTTTACCTGGCTGGAGATTTTCGCCTCCCCGCTGCTGTGTAATCACCGGGCTATTAGCCGGCTCAACTGCAATCGCCTGAAAAGTCGGCTTCCGGGCCTTGATGACTTCTGCGACTCCGGTGATCGTACCTCCCGTCCCTACCCCACCGACGAACACATCAATCTGTCCATCCGTGTCCTTCCAGATTTCCTCTGCCGTTGTTTGACGGTGAATTTCCGGGTTTGCCGGGTTCTTGAATTGCTGGGGCACAAAGTAAGTCTCGGGGTCGGCGGCGGCGATTTCTTCGGCCTTGCGAACCGCCCCAGGCATACCCTCGGCAGCGGGAGTCAGAATGATCTCGGCACCCAGCGCCTTCAATAACCTGCGACGCTCTAGCGTCATGCTTTCGGGCATCGTTACATGCAGCTTGTAACCACGTGCCGCGCATATGTAGGCCAGCGCGATCCCGGTATTCCCACTGGTGGGTTCGATGATGATCGTGTTTTCCTTGATGCGCCCGGCTTCTTCGGCGGCATCAATCAAAGCCCGCCCCAGTCGGTCCTTGACACTCCAGAGGGGATTCATGTTCTCGAGCTTGGCCAACACAGTCGCCCCACAGCCCTCGGTAACACGACGAAGCTTCACTAATGGCGTCTGACCGATACACTGGGTAATTTCATCGTTGATTGCCGCGCGGGCAGGTACCGTCACCATGATCCGTCCTCTCAAGACCTGCACACCGCCTCAACACGGCATGCGAAGGTGGAATAAATCAATCCCCGAGCAAGGCATCTAGCCCCTGCCACGTTGATTCGCAATGGGCGTCCGACTCCTGGCAGCTGGAGACTCAATGACACGGCACTTTGCGTCTGCAACGCTTTCTGGCTGGAGTCCCCACCGGCCTGTCTGGCCAAGGTGGAGTATAGTAAGGCTGCCTTTTCAGGGTCAACGTACCCGCAAAATTCTCTAGCGATTGGTCGACGAGACAATTTCTCCGCCACGAGGCGTCACCTGGTCTCGTACTTGCGATTCCGAATTGGCATTAAACCGGAGAAAGCGGACCGCACCGTCAGCAAAGGCGACGTTCGCGCCGCCGGGGTGTTGGCTATCGATGCCACCACCAGACTCCATCCAAAGCGGTACGCTGGCCTCATCCAGGTCGACAGGACGCGCCCAATGCACGCCCTTTCCTCGCACTTCGACGGCCAGGATCGTGTTCGATGTGCCATCAGTAATCTCACTGAATTTGACCGTCTGCTGGCCGTCAAACAGAGTGTTCTTTCCGGTGATCAACATATAGTTGGTATCCGTCCCCGGCTGGTCTGTCGAGGGACAGGAATAAACGGGAATGATCTCCGCCGTGACCTGACGATTGTGCGGACTGTCCCACGGCTCGTCGAAGCGATACCTGTCGTACAGATCCTGATGCTCGAGAAAAGGAAGAATCAGAACGCGCCAGCTGTGTTGGGGCCGACCGTCCTGATCCTCGATGTAGGCCGGTGGCAATGTGCCGTAGACATCGTGGTAATTGTGGAAGGCGAGTGCGATCTGTTTGAGGTGATTATTGCATTGGACACGCTGCGCAGCGCCACGTGCAGCGCCAACCGCGGGAAGCAGGATTGCCGCCAGCGCTCCCACGATACACAAGCCCACCACGCCCACCACGGACAGAATAATTAAACCGATCCCCAAGCCGCTCCTTGTAGCAGGGGGCGCCGAACTGGTGGGAGCAACATTCCCGGAAACCGGTCCAGGAATCGTGATCATCTCACCGCAGGATCGACACGGTCCGGTTTGCCCCGCGTACTTCTCATCAATGTCTGACGAATTACGACAATGCGGACAGGTAAAGTGAATCATCATGATTTGAACTTTCGACAAAAATGTGCGAGCCAACTAAACGGCCCCAGTCTCTGCCAGCGCCGGCACCGTAGCAGCAGACAACCTCTGGCAATGATGTAAACCGCCGGAGGACAATCAATCTTGCCAGGCTTCGTCTAGTCTTGCTTTTCAGGAACTGTTTTCTCCGCAGACTTTGCCGTTTTTTTCCTGGTGGCCTTGCGCTTCTTCTGGGAAACCGTTTTTCGGTTCCCCACGAGCGGCTCAACCGCTTGAATCGTCATTGTCCTGGCGACAATGCGATCGGGTTGCTTGGGATAGTACCATCCCTGAAAAGAAACCCGGTCCCCCTGACGCACCCACCGGACATCTGCAATCTTGACTGCGACCTTGGCACCCTCGAGTAAATCCGCCTGCACTTCATACCTTCCGCAGGCCAGCGTCATCTTGCCTCCGCGAAACTTCACCAGGCGACCAACCACTTCGTAAGCCGGTCCCAGCTGTGCCTTCTTTTTCTTCGTTGCCTTGGTCGGCGGAGCAAACAAGTCTCTCCCGCCCAATCGTTTCTCAGGCTTCGCACCGATGGGTTTTTCTTTGGTCGGCGTCACCACCATCAATTCACGCAATGGCTTAATCGCCTTGACTACCTGACCGTTTTTCTTGACCGCCTTGAACCGAGAAGTAAAACTCACAATCATGCCTGGCCGCAACCAACTGGCATCCGCCTTGGCAACAAAGGAAAAGTCTTCGACGGTTTGAGGCGCTTTAACGTACAGCTTCTTCTCATCTTTATCGGTCACCAAAACCCAACCCGGCCCCAGATCCTGGACCGTACCAGTACCTTTGGTATTTTCTTTCTTGGGACCTTTTTTCTTGGCCTGCTGTGCCGGCAGGCTGCCCATCAGGAGACAGTTCAGTAGTACACAAACCACCGACGCTCGATTGGTGCTGGTCATCAGTCGGTCCTGCCACTGCTGAAATTCAGGAAACGACATCCATTCGTTGCCGACTGGATGCAACAAAGGGCCGCGAAGAGGCCCCTTTCAGAATAGCCGCTGCAGGCACCCACAGCCAGCTCAGACGGCGGCGGCTGCCCTTCACAGGCCGTTTCCCCAGGCAATCAGCGCTCCAACAAATGGACTGCCTGGTCCCAGTCGCACACCGCTTCAGAACCCCCGCGCCCCGTTACACAACACGCCCCCGCAGCGGCCCCAACACGAGCGGCAGCAAGCAAGTCGAGTTCTCGAATTAGCCCGGAAATCAAACCTGCCATGAATGCATCTCCCGCACCAGTGGTGTCCACGACTGGTCCGGGAGGAGCAATCGCAGGAACGTCCAGGAAGGTCTCCTTGGAAGGGCTGAGTAAAACTCCATCAGCACCCAACTTGATTCCCAGGACTGCGGCGGGCGCATACTGCCGATAGGCACGTATCATCTCCTGAGGATCGCGACACCCCGTTTGTTGCTGTCCCTCTACAAAACTGGGGATATAGTAGTCGAGCCACGGCAAGATCTTGTCCAGAGGTTGCAGTCTTCCACCTCCATTAGCAGTGTCCAAGGCCGTCTTGCAACCAACACCGCGGATCGCTTCCAGTACTTCTGGAAGATCTGCCTCCAGATTGGGGAGCAGGTGGTAGTACCCTAACAAGGCAATACGTGAGCGGGCAAAAAGATCCAATCGATCGAAACACATCTGACGATTGATTTTTTGCGACGCACCTGCGTGAAATGCAAATGTATGTGTCCCATCTTCTGCAACCAGCACCGCGGTCGCGGTCGTGGCACTCTGGCTACAAATCTCAATCGCGGTTGTTTCCACTCCCTCTTTGTTAAGCTGCGCGGCCAAGAACTTCCCCCAGGCGTCATCACCCAGGACGCAAAACGCTGTAACACGCGTTCCCAACCGAGACATCGCGATCCCGGCATTGGGCACAATTCCCCCAGTGACCGGTCGCATCGGTTCAATGTGGTGCGTCGCCGAGTCCAGAAGTGGCCGATCCAGCGGTAGAGGCCGCAAAATCAAGTCCACACACGCTTCTCCCATCACTACACAGTCGCTGGAATTCATTTCAATGCGACTCCCGATTGATCTTCTCGACGAGCCTCCAGGTACACGCGACCACACACCGCATCACCCCAGGCACTTTTGTACTAAGATTCTGCCGACTATGATGCCACATTCCAACCGCCTCAAATGCGTTTCACTTACAGGAAACACAGATGCAAAAAACGTTTGACCTGAAACTCAAGCGAATACACGAAGACGCTGCCTGTCGTGACTTCATCCTGGCAGACGCCAAGGATGGCGACATGGGATTTGGTGTCGCCGCTCCTGGCCCATCGCCCGGAACAGCTTCATCGGAGGAGCGTTTTCGATCCCTGCACGAATATCGGCAGTCCATGCGAGACATCGTCAAACAAGGTCTCGTGGACATTATGCTGATGAGCGTGAGTACCAGCGAACAACTCACCATTCATGAACGTCTCTTTGAGGGAAGTGGGGTGACACCCGCAATTCGCGCTAACGATACAACTGATATTTGGCTGGGCCTCAGCGGGACTTACACCGAGCAACCCTCTCTGCCATTTCGCACGACAACAATCGAACACGCGCAGTGCGGCCAATTGTCCGCTACCCCTGAGACGCGAACACAAGGTGCCAACCTGGGACTCTATTCAATCACCTTTAATCACGACGCAGAGTTAGATCGTCAATCTCTGGAAGCCTATCGCGTATTCCGCATCGAAGCCGAATCCAAGAATTTCCACCATTTCCTGGAAGTATTCGCTCCCAATGCACCGCTGCGACCAATCGAAGACACCGCTCGATTTGTCAATGACTGCATCGCACGATCTCTCGCCGGGGTTCCATCTGCCAGCCGGCCAAAATTCCTGAAAATGCCCTACTTCGGTCCTCACGCCATGGAACAGCTTGTGCATTATGACCCCAGCCTGGTGGTGGGAATTCTGGGAGGTTCATCCGGCACGACCCACGATGCTTTTCGTATGCTCTGGGAAGCCAAGAAATACGGCGCACGGGCCGCGCTGTTTGGCCGCAAGATCAATCATTCCGAACATCAACTGACATTCGTAAAGTTGTTGCGGGACATCGCCGACGACAAACTGGAACCCGCCGAGGCAGTCCGCATCTACCACGACGAACTCAGCCAGTTAAAAATCGCTCCGCACCGTTCTCTGGAGGATGACCTGGTGTTGACGCAACTTTAGTCACCGTGTTTTTCTCCATCCACAGCCAGAGCAGACTATCAAGCGATCAGAGAGGGTCCCTGGAGCAGCTGTTACCTGATCTGAACAACGCACTGTAAATAGCGACCCGTCTGGCAGAGCCGCGGTGCCAGTGACGAAACACCGATGGACAAGTGGCCTCCGCATCGAGGAGCGGTTGCCAGCACTAGCGGGCAGCGTCACAATTGCGGTCAAGGTCTGAGTTGACTACCCAACCAATGTAATCCCCGAGTCACATGGCGATGGCAAGTCCTTCCCGTATTACGGTTCCCGCATTTGCCGAGCGCAAGTCATCAGAGCAGAAACTCTGCATGCTGACAGCCTATGACTTTCCCACGGCACAACTCTTGGACCAATCTGGAGTCGACGCAATTCTGGTCGGCGACAGTTTGGCGAACGTCGTCCAGGGCCGCGAAACGACGATCCCTGTAACCTTGGATGAAATTATCTACCACGCAGAAATCGTTTGTCGCGCGGTCGAACATGCTTTGGTTGTGGTGGACATGCCTTTTCTTAGCTATCACACGGGTATTGAACAAGCGATTGCCAACGCCGGTCGGATTCTCAAACAAACGGGATGTCAGGCGGTGAAGCTCGAAGGCAACGCCGGGCAGGCCGCGATCGTCTCTTCACTGGTCAATATTGGAATCCCGGTGATGGCCCACGTGGGCTTGCGTCCCCAAAGCATCCATCAAATGGGTGGATACCGAGTTCAGCGGGATCGAGAGAATCTACTACGTGACGCACAAGCTGCTCAGGATGCGGGTGCTTTTGCGGTGGTCCTGGAATGTTTGCCCGTCGAGGTCGCCAAGGAAATCACGGAGCAAATTCGCATTCCGACCATCGGTATTGGAGCGGGGAACGGTTGCGATGGGCAAGTTCTGGTAACACACGACATGCTCGGTTTGACCAGTGGCTACGCCCCACGATTTGTTCGGCAATTCGCCAACCTCAGGGAAACTGCGAGATTGGCAATTGAAGAATACTGCCAGGAAGTTCGCACTGGAAACTTTCCGGGCAATGAACAGTCTTACCAATAAGACTCCAACGCTTACCAATAAAACTCCAACGGCGCAGCCAGAGAACTTCAATCGATCCGCAGAATCGTGAGCACACATAGCCCCTGTCACCAAGAGGTGTCAACGCCAGAGGGGTTCACATCCGTGATTCCGTTGCGACGACTTCCGGAGACAGAGCTGCATGCCGAATCACCTGGCCGCGGAAACCAGTCCCTACTTACGGCAGCACCTTAATAATCCAGTCAACTGGTATCCCTGGGGAGCGCCAGCACTGGAACAGTCTCGTCGTACCGATAGGCCAATCTTCCTGTCTATCGGTTACTCGGCCTGTCACTGGTGTCATGTGATGGAGGAAGAGAGTTTCGAGAACCTGGAAATTAGCCAACAACTGAACGAGCACTTTGTATGTATCAAAGTCGATCGGGAAGAACGTCCTGATCTGGACCAGATCTACATGAACGCCGTGCAATTGCTGACGGGACGTGGCGGTTGGCCCATGTCCGTGTTCTTGACTCCTGCACTAGAACCATTTTTCGGTGGCACTTACTGGCCGCCCAGCTCCCAACGTGGAATGCCAGGATTTGACCGTATTCTCGAAGCCATCATCGATGCCTGGAAAAACAAGCGACCGCAGATCACCGCACAAGCACACCATATCACCGCACACGTGCGGCAAGCTTGCCAGGTGTCAGAACCAGTCGCAGAGTTGAATTCAAATCTGGTAACTACTGCAGCGCGCAGCCTGGAAAACGCTTTTGATTTCACCAACGGCGGTTTTGGCAAGGCACCTAAATTTCCACGCACCATGGACTTGCAATTACTTCTGCGGGCTTGGCGCCGTAGTGGACACACCGCCTGGAAAGACATGGTACGTCTGAGCCTAGACCGCATGGCCAGCGGTGGGATCTACGATCATCTAGGTGGTGGATTTGCTCGTTACTCAGTTGACGATCAGTGGCATGTCCCGCACTTCGAAAAAATGCTGTACGACAACGCTTTACTGGTCAACACCTACCTGGATGGGTACCTGGCGACGGGAGACGCGAACGACGCGCGGATCGTTCATGAGACATTAACGTACGTTATGGATTACATGACAGACGAACAAGGAGGATTCTACAGTAGCGAAGACGCGGATAGCGAAGGCGTCGAAGGGAAATTCTATTTATGGCAGCCAGATGAAGTACACCGGATTCTCGGGTCCCGTCGTGGAGAGCGTTTTTGTCGCATCTACGATGTCACGGAATCCGGAAACTTCGAAGGACAGAATATCCTTCAGCGACATCAGACCATCGCCCAATGGGCCGACACATTGGGCATGGACCCCGTACACCTGGAAGCGGAGTTGAAACAGGACCGCAAGTCACTGTTGGCTGTCCGTGACCAAAGGACTCGGCCACCGCGCGACAACAAAATCCTGACTAGCTGGAATGGGCTGATGATCGACGCAATGGCAAGGGCTGCTGCCGTATTCGACAACCAGCGTTACCAGTGTGCCGCCAAACGCGCAGCTGAGTTCCTGCTGCATTCTGTACGACGCGCCGACGGACGCCTGCTGCATTTGTGGTGCCAAGGCGAGGCAAAATTGGATGCCTATCTCGATGACTACAGTCATCTCATCCAGGCGTTAACGACACTCTATGAGACAACCCAAGACACGCGATGGCTGGACGAAGCCCTGCGACTAGCGGATGTCGTTCACTCGCATTTTGTGGACACCGCAAGCGGCGGTTTCTTTTACACGTCAGACGACCATGAAACCGTAATCACCCGTAACATTGAAATCCACGACGCCAGTGTCCCCAGCAGTAACGGCATGCTGGCAACTGCGCTGCTTCGCCTGGGTGCGATCAGCGGCGAACAACGACATCTGACAGCCACACACCGGATACTTTCGCTGGCGTCTGGTGTGATGACTCAGACACCGCAGGCCTGTGGCCAACTGCTACTGTCAGCCGATCTGGCTTCTCATGCTTTTTATGAAATTGTGCTTGCTGGCCAGCATGGCTCACCAGGAATGACCACTCTGCGCACAAATCTGTGGCGACGCTTCTTTCCCAATCGAATCCTGATCTGTTACGACCCGTCCACAGCACCTGCAGCCGCACTGGAAACACTCTGCCACGGAAAAACAACGATGGCAGATCAAATTACTGCATACATCTGCGAAAATAACGTGTGCCAGGCACCTTGCTACGGCGAGCCCACCATTGCTGCGGCCTGGGACGAACTTGCGCCCAGTGGTGCCCATGATCGAGCATAGATACTGCGCTCGGCACGTTACTCTGGAGCGACAGGAGGCGTTCGTACAATCGAATTCTGTAGGTAATGCCGAGCGGACCAGTCACTGCAAATCACCACTTGTCGCTATGCGACAACTACTCACGGCTTTTGCGGTCCCGGACAAACTACTAGAATCAGCGTCCCATGAATTCAGGAACACAATACGACTGCATCATTGTCGGCGGTGGCCACAACGGCCTGGTGGCTGCTGCCTATCTCGCGAAATCCGGCAAATCAGTCTGCGTCCTCGAACGCCGCCATGTGCTTGGCGGTTGCGCGACGACAGAGGAACTCTGGCCCGGCTATCGAATTTCAACGGCTGCCTATGTCATCAGCCTGTTTCGGCCGGAAATCATGGCAGACCTGAAACTCAAGCAATACGGCTTGCGAGTGCTGCCAAGAAATCCGTCGTCTTTCACCCCACTTTTGGACGGCCGCAGTCTACTCATGGGGCCCGACCAGGAAGCTACGTGTCGGGAAATCGCTCGTTTCAGCCAGCGTGACGCAGAGGCGTACCCACGTTATGAAACACTGCTGAAAAACGTGGCACAACGCCTGGAACCACTCTTCGAACAGACAGCACCTGACCCTCTCCCGTTACCCAAAGCGCGCCGCAAAATCAGCATTGCCAAACGGTTGCGAGACACGAAGAAAATGTGGGAGTTATACCAATCGATCAACGATTTGGGAGAAGACCTGCCCGAGGCAATTAATTTGCTGACCGGCGCAGCGCGGCCATTCTTGAGTCGCTGGTTTGAATCCGAAGTCTTGCGTGCCACACTGGCAACCGATGCCATTATCGGTGCCTTTGCGTCCCCCTCGTACCCGGGCACTGGATCTGTATTACTGCACCACGTAATGGGCGAAGCTGGCGGTGAGCGGGGAATCTGGGGCTATGTACAGGGCGGCATGGGAGGCCTGGCAGACGCGTTAGAGAAAGCCTGCCTGGGATTGGGTGTTGAAATCCGGCGCGAAGCAGAAGTTGCACAGATTTTCTGTGAAAAGGGACGCGTACAAGGTGTCGCGCTAGCAGATAAACGTGTGTTGACCGCCCCTGTGGTAGCCTCAAATCTGGACGCCCACGTCACCTTTGAGCGACTTGTCGCGGCACATGAACTGCCCGACGACTTTCGTCGTAGTGTGGCACGCATCGATTACTCTTCAGCTTCGGCAAAGATCAACATCGCACTCGGTGAGTTACCTGACTTTACTGCCGCACCCGGAACTGAGGTGCAGCCGCACCACCGGGGCACAATCCACATCGCTCCAACCCTGGACTATATCGAACGAGCTTTTGACGACGCCAAGTACGGGTGGCCCAGCACCGAACCTGTACTTGAAATCACATTACCATCTTCCGTCGATTCCACCGTAGCTCCGCCGGGCAAACACGTCATGTCGATGTTCGTTCAATACGCGCCTTACGAACTCGATCGGCAACACTGGGATGATATCAAAGAGGATTTTGCCGATCGTTGCATCGATTTGCTGGCGCGTTATGCGCCAAATATTCCCGAGGCAATTGAACACCGTCAGGTGTTGAGCCCACTCGACCTGGAGCGCACATTCGGCCTCACCGGTGGCAACATCATGCAAGGAGCCATGCCGCTCGATCAATTGTTTTGGATGCGGCCCGTACCAGGATGGGCAGACCATCGGACGCCTGTCAGAGGACTTTACTTGTGCGGAGCCGCCAGCCATCCCGGGGGCGGTGTCATGGGTAGCTGTGGGCGGAACGCTGCCAGGGAAATTCTGCGCGACGAGTAAATCACTCAGTCAGGCCAGCAGATGGCGACAGTGAGCCACCGCAGATCTCTGGAAATTCATCGTAACCTGGCATTCCGCCAGAGGGTGGCCAGAACGTTTCATCGCGCACCTTGCGTACCACGTCGTGGGCGACGACGTACGCCTCGTTTAGTTCGGCCTCAGACCATTTTGCCAACGAAAAACTGGCTGTCGCCGTGTCTTTCGGCAACAGAATAAAACCCAACTGCACCGGGTCGGTAACCCCAAGACCGCTGGCCAGATACCGGTACAAGGGTAACTGCAAATCGACCCACTGTCCGGCTTGTCGGTGCGTGCGATCAGGGCTCAGTGCGCGATCGCCCGACTTGTAGTCAAAAACAATGCGTTGACCCGTTTCCACATGGACGTCAACTCGATCAATACGCCCCAACAAACCAAATCCTTGGCCATCCACTTCAATGGAAGACACCAGCTTGTCCTGGGGCGACTCCACATAGTCAATCTGCCATCCCGCGGCAGCCCAGGCCGCCTGCTGGGGCGCAAATGCCCGCAATCGAACTCGCATCTGTTCCAATTGGACGCCAACCGCAGCACGCGTGTTCCGCCCAAAACGCTCCAGCGAAATTTCCTCCAGTGCTCCCTCGAGTGTTTCTTGTATCGCCTTGGCATCAATCGAGTCACGGCTGGAAGAAGTCCCAAAACGGCGTAACACTTCATGCAATAATGTGCCAAAGGCAGCAGCGCCTAATTCCTCGGAACAATCTTCCAACGACGTCAGTCCGAGTACATGTCGGAGGTAAAACCTGTAGGGACACGTCAAATACGAGCGGAATGCGGTCACTGGTAATGCCTGGATGGGTTCAGATAACGGGGCCGGATGGGGTACCTGATAAATCGAAGCAATACTATCCGCTGGTGGATACAAACCTCCGTCGATGTGATTCGGCTCGGTTTCCTGAAAACAGACCAGGGTACGTTGTGCGATCTGATCGTCGTCTACTGCAAATAACAAACGACTAGGCAGTAATGGATCAGAGGTCGCGGTTCGACGCCCCAGCACCACAAACAACTCTTCGCGGACTGCCTGCAGTACGCTGATCGCATAGGCATCTCGCGCATATCGTTGTGTATTATCGATCAGTCCCAAACGCTGGCGAAGTGAATTGGGCAGAAAGAGATCTGAATTGACCGACTCAGGCACATTCCCTTCATTCACTCCTGCAATTACCAGCACTGGAGCATCGTCCATGGGCAATTCCAGCCAACCCAGCATTTCGACGACTGCGGATTCTGCACTAGAAGAAACGATCGACGACCCGACGGATTCCAACACCCAGGTAATTGCCTGATCGGCAGATACCTCGAGCGCCAACTCACGCGGAACCTCTTCCAGAGCAAGGCACGCGTCACGCAAAGATTCGCAAGCCTGGAGCTTCATACGATCACTAGTGAGCTGCCGATCGAAAGCACAATCCGCATAAATCGACGCCAGCAAATCCAGCAGCACTTCTGCCCAGCTGTGCACACTTCGTGATTTTCGTAACGGATTCAACAAAGACTCCGTCAAGCACCAGACTAAATCCAGCCCGGACAGGGAGTCAGCAGCAACACCCGGCGTAACAGCAGCTCCCACGGAGCTAGATTTACGATTTGGGCGACCTGAGCCAGAGGCGTGTTGTGGCGGAACAAATTCATAAGGAAGCTGTTCCTCATAAAATCGATCCAACAGGGAAAGCCAATCGCCAGTGGCCCCCTGTGCTGACAACCAGGCGAACAGATCTGGATGGCGCACCAATGCTGCGTAGTCGTGAAACCTGCGGCTCGCCAGATAATTCGAAAAAGCCCCTAGCAGTCGGTACGGCGAAGATTCAGACAAGGGGCCACCCGGTCCCCAGCGCGCCGCAACGCCGCACCGTTGCAATTGTCGTTGGACAGGCTGGACGAGCTGTTCGTCCGCCAGACCTATCGTTAATTCGTCTGCCCGGTAACGTCCCTGTAAACGCGACACGCAGTCCGCAATACAAGCTGCCTGATCCGCAGGGTCACCGACAACATGAATACGATCTTCCGCAATCGGAATCCTTACATTGGACCATCGCTCAGGTAACAAGCAGCCGTCGCCAGCAAAACGGTCTGCCCAACATTCGGGCGCAAAGATCAATGCCGTTACCTGCTTCCCCACCTGCTCCAGCATTGCTCTGGTGGTCTGATTGACATCAACTGTACCAACCAGAAACAGCGTTTTGTCAAGACGGCATTCACCTTCACGAATAGCGACAAGCCGCGCCGTCTGTCGGTCCCACAAATCCAGATCATCAAGCAATCGATGAAATCGATCCTGGACCTCGACCAGCGCTTCCCAACGTGCGGATTCACGCTGACTGGAGGCACCAGTCAGCTGGCGTGCGACAGCCGCAAAATCCAGCTGTTCACCAGCCAATTCAACATGCTGGCAACGTAACATTTCCGCAAGCTGCTGCCAGCTTGAATGATCCTCTACGTCAGGAGCGCGCGGCATGATCCGGCTGCGAACCTGATCAGGTGTCTGCAGTAGTGCGTTTGTCCAAACGAGCCGTTGTACGAGTTCACTGGCAAAAGGCCGCTGAGGTTCATATAAACGCTCGGGCAATCGCCCCACCGTTTCGATCGCCGGAAGCAGCAAAGTGAGCTGGCGTTCGGTGGCCTCGTCGACCAAAAGTTCAATCAAACGTCTGCCGGCACGACGCCCGGGGACCACGACGACAACCTGGGACAAATCAGCGTGGTCACCCTGCGTGCAATAGTCGAGAAGGTAGGACGTCGCCGATGCAAGAACCGGACGGTCTATCCCCAAAAACTTCCGTGTCACAGGCATGTCAGCATGCTTTCCTGCCAGGGCAGTAATTCAACGCGAAACTGGCCAGCTATTGGACAACTCCCTGTATCCTTCCTGCCCTGCTGCGTCTCCCGGCGTTTATCGTCTCTCGCTGTCCCTAACCAGGAATGCTCAAATGCCCCCTAGAAATCGTATTTGATCTCCAAGACTTCGAGATTGAGCTCACCTTTAGGAATTGCGATCTTCGCCTTATCTCCGACCTTTTTTCCCAGCAGTCCCTGACCAATCGGACTGGTAATCAGGTATTTGCCAAGGTCGTAATCCTCATCGCCGGACCCCACCAGTGTAAACTCTTCTTCATCATCGATATCCAGATCTTTGACCAGAACAGTGGCACCTAGCGCGACTTCGTCGCGGGGCACCTGGGTCGGGTCGATAATCTGAGCGCGTACTAGCTGCGTTTTCAATTGATTGATCTTTGCCTGCAGCAACCCCATCGCCTCCCGCTGGGCGTGGTATTCCGCGTTTTCTTTCAAGTCACCTTCGTCGCGAGCAGCTGCGATGTTCTCTGCGATCTTTGGCACCTCATCCTGTTCCATCCTTTTGACTTCAGCCTTTTTTCTGTCGTAGGCATCGCGTGTCATGGGAACATAATCAGACATAGAGACTCTCCTGCAGTCATCAATAAAGCAACAGCACCATGCAAAAACCGTCAACCGAAGACAAACTCTGCTATCTTCTCAACGGTGGCCGAAGAAAAATTTTAGCATGGTTGTCAATCCAGCCAACCCGCAAAACGACACCTTGCCCCAACAGATGTGCGCAGCTCTCTGACTCGAACGGAACTGTTGAAGCTCTGCGGAATCACTTCACATCAATTAACTCGATTCGATAACGCAGAACCGCCTTGGGGGGAATAGAGAAATCCACAAATCCCGCGTCGCCGTACGCCAGTTCCGGTGGAATTTCCAGTTCAATCAAACCGCCACGACCGATTAACTGCAAACCCTCTTGCCAGCCTTGAATGGTTTTACCCAACGCAACCTGCTGAGGTTTGCCACCTTCATACGAGTTGACGAACACGGTTCCATCGGACAGACGTCCGCGATAGTGAACTACCACGATGCCTGCTACGGTTGGCTTGATCTGATCCGATTTGCGAAGAATCCGGTACTGCAATCCCGTAGCTGTGGTGGAAAACTCTTTGGGCGCATCTGCGTCCACCAGGTTCGGACCAAACCGCAAAGGCGCCACAGGAGCAGTTGCCTGTGGCTGACAGCCACAGCAGGCGATCAAAACACAGCCCCAGAATCGCAACCTAAAGTTCCTGGCAAGAACCAAAGTAGACCACCGCTTAGCGAACTGTTTCTTCATAATGAATACTGCTGCCGACCAGGAACACGTGGAAAGTTCTGCATTGGCATTACCCAATCCGCTTTTCGACCACACGCACAATATCGCCTGCGATCGCGCCAGCAATCAAGACCGTTACAAGCCGATATGGCAATAACACAACAGGGAATCCGTTAAACAACCTATTGTAGTCGATTCCAATTCCAATTCAGTCGGCGTAGCCCGTTGATCCACGCTGTTTTGAGATAATCAAAGGCTGGCATACCGGTTTCGATGTCGCATCGGTTCTAGTAAGATCGAACCTGTCGATGCAACCTCAAACCGGGCGAACTGCAAGGACAGCCAGCTCTCCCAGTCTTCAGGTGCTTTGATCAGGAAGTGCTTGCACGCCTGGTGGCGGCCGCGGTCTTCAAAACCGTTGGGCGGCGCGTTAACCGCGTCGCTGGTGGGTTCGATTCCCATGCACTTCCGCTTCTTGATTTACAGAGGTCTGTTGGGCACCCTCCTGGGAAATTGCATTCGGTTGTTTCCCACCAGTCAGGCCGCTGACTGCCTGCGAAACACGAAAACGCGTTGGCGGTCCGATGCTGCGAGCAACGGGCTAACGTCCAAACGTCGATCAACGAATTGCCACCAACAGCGGGGGCCTCTCTGGCAAACCGCGCAGCTCTGGAACGGATGTCTGGCAGGACATTGCCAGAAAATAGTTAGCCGCCTCAGGCAACAATACCTGGCACGCCGATCGACAACAGAAGCTGTCTCAACTCGTCGCGTTCCTCCACAGTCAGTTCACGCGTGGGACCTCGACAAGGTCCTCCCGGGCGACCTAATAATTCCAGTCCTGCCTTGACAACTGGACTTTCGGCAGCAGTTCGTTCCCACATCTTGCCCCGGAAATCTTGCCAGGGCCAATTGACCTCCGCGAGCTTTGTTTGGGCCGCGGCGTAGTCTGCATTTTGGAGAAGACTCCAAACCTCCAAATCGTGCTCGGGCCAAAGCGTCGCCAGATGGGTAATGTATCCCGTCCCACCCAGCAAGTGGTTCATCACTGGCAAACCCTGATTATCGACAATCGAAAACCGATCAGAAAATCTGTGCAAGACTCGCAAATACGCAGCTGTATTCGGAGAAGACCACTTCAAGGAAACACAGCGGGGCAATTCGGCCAATCGTTCAATTTCACTTATTGAAAGATCATACCCCTCCCAGTGCGTATTGTAGATCATGATGCTCAGATGTTCGGTGGCACCGTGTACCGCTTCAAACAAACGCCAACAGTCCTCTGGAGAAGAGGCGTAATAATACGTTGGGCTCAGCTGGATGCCATAGGCGCCAATTTCTTCCGCCCAGCGGGCAATGTCGATACACACATCGGGGTTGGTGTCTTGCGCACCTATGAGAACCGGTGTTCGACCGTCGGCAGCCTGCACAATCGTCTGCGCCACGGATTTGCGCTCATCAACCGTTAGCATGGGAAAATCGCCGCCGGCACCACCAGCTAGAAACACGCCGTGGCCGGCCTCGATGCCACGGTCCCTGTCGGCCTGGACATTGTCGCGAATTGCAGCATGGTCAATCGACAAATCGGATTGCAAATTCGTGATCACGGGAATCATGGGCCCACACAGATCGCGTTTGGCCACCTCAACCTGCGGGACTGCCAAATCGTTCATCGCATCATTGCCTTTCTGGAACTGGATCAATGGCTCACGATTCACCTTGTTGACGTCTATTCAGGTGGGATCGATCAGTCATGTCGAGGCAGCGTACTGGGTCCTATTTCCAACGTCAATCAAACATTTCCAACGTCGATCAAACACCGCAGCGCCGGGTGGTGTTGCTGCGGACCAACCTCTGGACTGCGGAACCTGGGCGCCTTGTCTGGGTTCGGTTTGCCTCGCCACCTGGCCGCCTTCTCCAGCGGGTCAACTACACGGCCCGTGCCAGCGACCGCAGCTGGCAACTCCCGTTGTCCCTGGAAACCAGACGCGTCTGTGGCAACTGCCCCCGACGACAGCGACCCATTTGCCAGCCCGTCATTTTGCGGAGAAAGGGACCCGTTGTGGACGAAGATTCTCGAGCATTACCAGGAAAAACCCGCGTTCTATCGGACCGAACCAGGTGACCACGAAGCGTGTCCTCTGCCGCAACGAAAAGACACAACCCACTTACACAACTAGGCTTACGGAAAACATTCACAAAACGACTTGCCGTGGATTACACGTGTTCCCAGGCGACTGCTGAACGGACCTCCGGAAAACTGGAGGTGATGGCTGTTCAGGCGTCTAGACACACCGGTCTTTAGTGGGTTAAGATCCCCGGCTCGCCAAAAATCTCTTTTTTGCTCGTACGTGATAGGGACAGAATGGTTCGATTAGTCGTCCGAGACCGTGAAACCATTCAAGAAGCCGTGCGCCGCTTCCGTAAGCTGGTCGAACGCAGCGGCATCAAAAAAGAAATGCGCCGACGAGAACACTACGAGAAACCGAGCGAAACCAAACGCCGTGCTCGACTGCGAGCGGAACGCCGCGCCCGCCGCACCCGCCTGCTCGCCGATTCTTGATCGTCAGCCAGATTCTGCCGACAGCGCTAGCACGCGGCTCATTTACAACGGCACCGCACACGACAACTGGTGACCTGCTTCAGAGGTACCAGAGCAGCACTCAGAGCCTTGCTCCCAGCTTGTCTTATTGGCGACATTGACGAGTGATGCCTACAATGGTTGCCGGTCCAAAGGACTCGGGATCGCACCAGCCAGAGAACTTTTCTGTCTCGGCGACCGAACCCACCTCCCCTACCCAATTTCTGCAAACAGGATGCGCCGAATGCCCGTCGCAAATTCACTGGACACCCAGGATATCAACGTCCGTGAAATGGAGGAATACCGCCCTTTGCTGCACCGGCCGCTGCGAAAGAAGATCATCGACTTTGAACGCGACGGCAGACTCAAGCATGTTATCCTGGCGACGCAGTTCACGCGTCCGTTACTCGAAGAATTGTGTGACCTGGCCGATATGGTACGCGAACTCGCGAGTGATCCCGAAGGGCGCCGTAAACTGAGCAAACTGCTTTGTCACTTGCAAGCGATGATGTACTTCACGCAACCATCAACGCGTACATTTCTCTCTTTTTCTGCCGTATGCCGGCTCCTCGGAATTGGAACGGAACAAGTACGGGACTCAGCCGTTTCGTCTGAATCATCCGAAGGTGTCAAACGCGAATCACGTTTCGATTCCATTCGTATGTTTAGTAGCTACTTCGATCTGATCATCATGCGTAGTAGCATTCCGGACCTCGCGGAATGCTGCGCTTACCTGATGAACGAACTCGAAAACCAGGAATTTAACACTCGCAACATTCCGATCATCAACGCCGGATCAGGTGCGGACCAGCACCCGACGCAAGCGTTACTGGATCTCTATACGATCCGTCGAACGTTCCGGTTTGCAGACGAGAAACGGACACCGCGGCCCCAGTTTGAGGTTCTCAGTGACGCATATCCCAACCTTACCGCAGACGTCTCGAACAAGACATTTGCTTTCTGCGGAGATCTCGGACGTGGCCGAACAGTAAGATCTCTGGTCGAGCTTTTGATGAAATTCGACAACGTGTCAATGGTGTTCATCTCGCCCGACCATCCCAAATTCCATCTCGGCGATGATCTGCTCAGTCGACTGCGGGATCAAGGGGTTCCCTTTGAAGAGATCAATTCACTAGATGCACGACTTGATGGAATACCAGTTCTTCACCAAATCGATTGCCTGTACATGACGCGCATTCAGCAGGAACATAACAATCAGGAAGACGATGACTTTTTTGCTTCAGCTGATATGACACGTTTTCACTTGACTCCCGAACGTGTCGAACAGATGCGATCATATGCCCCCATTCTGCATCCATTTCCACGCGACAGTGTCGCGGGAGAAATCCCTACAACGATCGACAGAAACCCACGCGCCATGTATTTCCATCAGGCCCGGAACGGCCTCTGGGCGCGAGCCGCTCTGCTAGTCCACATCTTCAACGCAGATCGCGCGTTAACGCAGGCTTATCGAGAACACTATGCTGACCTGCATGACTTTAATAGAGCGGTACTTTAACACGTCAGGTGCCGCGAACCGACATCCACTTTCTTCGGGTCAATGGGCGATGCGATTCCAGTAGGTTTGGAACGCATCAGCATGATGAAAGTCCGGACTATTGTCTGCGTCATGGCACTGCAGGCAAGACCGTTCCGCAGCAGGCAATGTCAACCGCAGCTGCGCACGAAATCTCTCGCGTTCTGCCTCCACAGCTGATGTCTGTTCAGCAGCTACATGTAAAGACCCTGGTCCGTGGCAGTTTTCGCATCCGTTGGCGACCAGTGCCGGCGTCTGTTCTTCACTAATGAAACCCGATGCATAAGGAAAAAACTCCTGGGGGTTCCACCCAGTGACATGACAGCTAAGACACTCCGGGTCACCGAGCCGATCGATACTTGCCCGTCCTGGCGGCTGTCGCAGCGACCGAGTCGCGTGAGCATGCGGACCTGGCTCATCTTGCCCTGCGATACCACTCTCCCAGATCTCGTATTCCTCCTTATGACATTCGCGGCAATTGACCGCTCCCAGAAATGTCGCTCCACTCGGGTGATTGACTCCCTTACCTTCCGCATTCAACAGACCCAACCCCTGTAGTCCCATTTGTTTGAGTCGGGTCTGATAGTCTCCAAAACGACGCGACACCTGAGGCGCATCGACGAACCTTGCATCCAACGGAACTCGTTGCGCACGGTAGGGGTACTGAGAATCATCAAACACACCGACAACAAACGCGTACATGCCTTTCCCACCGGTTTGAATCATGATGCTTTTTGTGCCAGAGACTACTTCCAGATTGTCGTTCGGCTCATCTGCACCACCGGCAGTGACAATAACATCGAATTGAGGAAACGCACGCACCAAGCGCCGCGATTCCTCCAGTGACGCATAGGCCAGCAGAATATGAACATCGCATTTTTCTGCTGCCAACTTGGGCCAGACTTCGCTTAGTCCCTGATCAGGCGTCTTCATCAGCACGTCCGTGCTGGCGATTTTCTGCTGATGGTCAACTCCCAACACGGAAGTAATCCCCACCCGTCGATCTGCAACGGT
>CAZITS010000008.1:2879-22680 GCA_964542185.1 uncultured Pirellulaceae bacterium | reverse complement strand
ACAAAGACTGGGGACGGAAGCCAGGAAGCGGCAAACCCCGGCAGGACGCCTCGCTAGGCTTGGCGCGAGACAGCTCTGACATGCCAACCTGAGGTCGTGTCAGGGAAAGCGGACTGGTGGTTTTCCAGTGGAGAGTCCAACCCAGGTGCCACTGAGGCCAAGCCAGCTGGCTTATTGGGGGGTACGGGACTGCCGCAACCCATGCACTTTCCGCGAGTAAAAAGCAGGGTTGCTCCAGAATTGCTTGAGCGAATTTTCGTCGGCGAACAGATAGATTTCTTGGCCCCACCAGGCACCGTGTTTGCGTTCGCCGGAGAGTAGTTCGCCATTGTGAAAGAAACGGACTACGTCAAATCCAGATAACATCGGCGCGAATTGGTCAGGTGATTTCCAGAAACGTTCCATGGCTTCTCTGCTTGAAAACAGATAGAGCCGTTCACGATGGATGATGCCCCAGCGTGGATCACCAGACTTCCAGACTTGTTGCTGAGCGAGAGTCACGGGACAGAATCCATCCAGGCCGAGATCAGGTGTCTGAACCCGTTGTGGCACACTGGTTGTTGACATAGGCACCTGGTTGGAAGCCAGCCTGGCTGCCGGAGGTGAAGTAGCATCAGGCGTTGCGTCACGATGGAAGGGAGTGGAGACGGTCGGGCCCATTTGTTGCGAATTTCGTTTCCATGGAGCTGTACGAGGATTTCGTGAGGCCGTGGTAGAGAGCGCCGGTCCTGGTGCGCGTGGTTCGTTTACGGCGGTTGGCTGGGAATGCCGATTTGATGACGCTAGGTGATTTGCAGGAGGGCCGCCGGGAATGTGGCTTGCTGTTGAATGCGGCCTTGCAGGAGCAGGTGAGAATTGGTTGCGCGTGGATTGTGGATGAGGGTTTGGCGCTGCCGTGGGAAGTGTCGCGTAAGTCTCCAGCCGAGTTGCGAAATTGACAGCTTGCGGTGTTGATGGATGAGGTTCACTGTTGCTTGACTGGCGTGCCGATAGCGGCAGATACCGATTTAACGCGGCTACCTGATCGAGGTGTGAAATAAATCGGTTGGGATCCTGCTGGGTGACACCGCGGGAGACTTCGCGCCCGTCAGCGGCGAGGATGACGTCCGTAGGCCAGGCTTTTACGCGCAGTTGTGTTACCAGGTTTCGGTCTTGCTCAACCTGGATTTTGACGGGAACGTAGTTCGCGTGAATGGCGCGTGCTACCGTGGGCTTGGAAAAGACGTTGCGTTCAACCAGGAAGCACGGGTTACAATGATCTGACCAAAAGTGCACCAGAACCAGACGCCGTGTTTTCGCCGCCTCTTGTTTTGCTTTGTCGAGATCTCCCAGCCAACTAATCTGGGCTGCTAGCGGCGAGACGGGTACCAGGCCGCAGGCCAGCAGGATAATCATCACGGAGAGTGACCGTTGGCTCTGTTGCATCATGGTTGACAGACTGTTGCGGTTGTAGCGATTAGGGAGGCTAGCCTCCTGCATCGGTTGCCCTATGGGCGCTGGAGCAGTCAAAATGTCTGAGAAGAGGGGCTTTTTGCGACTCGGACGGATAACAGGTTGTCAGAATTGCCTGTTTGGCAAGCTCGCATAGTGGTTGTTTTACTGCAGGAGAGCCGGCGCACGACACAGGGCGTTTTCGTGAAATTTGGGCTTGAAATCGACTAGAAATACCGCTGATTCAGGAGGTTGAGCGGCTGCGGTGTGGTGCCAGTTCTTGGGGGCTGGATAGGAAATAACAGGTTGACAGCAGCGTTCACATTAGTATGATGCCGATAGTTGATGGGGGCTTGTCGAGCGTGGCCGGCTCCTGTCTAGCATGTAAGTGATTCTGGCCCGACTTAGCTGAAGTATGGGTTTTCCCAACTGCTCACGTTACAGCAGATTGTGGCTTCGCGGTCAGGCTTCACTTCTCTGTTTGAATTCTTGCGATTGATTGCTCGAATCGCTGCTGTTTTACCCAGCCATTGAAAAACAAGGCGGTGAGTTTTATCTCACCGAATGTGGCCGAGTGAAGCGTTTAAAATTAGCAGTTTGCAGAGAACCGCAGTAGCACATTGAGTGCTGTATATCACGTTGGTTGACGAGAAAATCCCCGCTTAGTTGGTGGTTCGGACCCTCGCCTTTTCTGAATCCGTGGGTGGTACCTTTGCCAAGCCTGTGCTGGCGCTATTTTGTTTTGCCGTCTCCAAGGGACTCGGACATTTCAGGAGTTAAGGGCACTTCAGGCGTTAAGGGATAGCGAAGCGCGGAGTAGGTTGTTCGATCAGTGGCGTAACAGCAGACAAATGGCCAGTACAGACAGTGTCTGTGCGTTGTTGACAGATTGGATTTATTCACATGTTGGGCGCGGGAACGAACTGTTCGTACTCGATGCTCCGGTGACAAAAGTGTGATTGCAAGGTTGAGGTATGGGGAAAAAAAGACCACGGAGCAGACCGGGCGGCAGGTCAGGGAACCCTGGACGTCACCCTCGCCGACGGAGGCCGAATTATTCGAACCGCCGCGGCCAGGGTAATGACAACCAGGCCAACGACAGTGCCGATACAGCAAACGCAGCCGGGTACGGTTTGTTGGAACTCCATCCCAACGGATACGGTTTTCTGCGTAACCCGCAAAATAACTATTCGAGAGAACGCAGTGACCCGTTTGTGCCGGGTACGATGATTGATCGTTTTGGTTTGCGTCCTGGGGTCATGATTCGGGGGATTCTACAACAAGCCCGTAAACAGCAAGGTCCGCGATTGCGAGAGATTGTGGATGTGGAGGGTGGGCCTCCGGAAGAGTATATGTCGGTCAAGAGTTTTGAAGACCTGACAGCGATCAATCCAGAAAACTGGTTGCGTTTGGAAACCGGGCCAGAACCGTTGACAACGCGCGTAATGGATCTAGTGACACCTCTTGGGAAAGGCCAGCGTGCATTGATCGTGGCACCGCCTCGTACCGGCAAGACCGTGATGCTGCAGCACATCAGCCAAGGAATTGCAAAAAACTATCCGGAATTGACGTTGATCGTGCTATTGATTGACGAGCGCCCTGAAGAAGTTACCGATATGCGGCGCAATGTTAATGGCGAGGTTGTAGCCAGCAGTTTGGATCAGGATGTTGAAAGCCATATCCGTCTTTCTCAGTTGATAGTGGAACGCTGCAGGCGTCTCGCGGAAATGGGGAAAGACGTGTTCTTGTTGATGGACTCCATTACCAGGCTGGCCCGGGCATTCAACAAGTGGGTCGGAAACACCGGTCGCACGATGTCCGGTGGTGTTGATATCAAGGCGATGGATGTGCCGAAGAAATTATTTGCCACGGCCCGGGCGTTTGAAGAGGGCGGTTCGTTAACTGTGATCGGTACCGCACTGATCGATACGGGAAGCCGTATGGATGAGTTGATTTTTCAGGAGTTCAAGGGAACCGGCAATATGGAGCTGGTGCTTGATCAGAAACTGGCCGATCGGAGAGTCTGGCCTTCGATTGATATTTCGCAGTCTGGAACGCGCCGCGAAGAATTATTGCACGATCCAGATACACTCCGGGCGGTAACTGCCCTCCGTCGCACTTTGACATCGATGCACCACGTCGACGCTATGGAACAATTGACGCGTCAGTTGGAACGGTTCAAAACGAACGAGGAATTTGTCCAGTTGATCGGAGCTGCCAGCGTTGATATCGGCTGACCGGGTGGGCAACCCGCTGTCTCGGACTCGCTGCCGGTGATTTTCCGGGCTCTCCGAGCGTCATCCAGGGTGTGGTGTTCTAATGTGGCCTCGCCCCGAAACGCTTCCCGCAAGAAGACGTCTTGAACGACATTATCGAAGTAGTAATATGTCTGATGATATAGACTACTGCGGTTCCGAACGGGGCGAAATTGGGTGGATTGATGGGGCGAAATGGTACGCTGGCCACGGCGAAAAATGGAAAAGGACGTCGATTTTCCGCGACAGCCGAACCGGCCTGGTCGAGACTATCTGACGCAGAGTTGCTGGAGTTTCGGATTTGTGATCTGAAGTTGCGCATTGCTGGCACGCGACTGGAAAAGTATGTCAACCAGTTGTACCTGGAACTGACAGCACGCGGTTTGCGTTTTCGTCCTCATTGCTGGCTTTCTGAAGACTGGTTTTCACCCGAAGGTGTGCCGGGCATCGCCATTCCGTTTTTCTTGGCGCATCCACGACTAGCGAGGTTGGAACGCAACCAGATGCTGGAAGTGGAAGGCGGTACAAAGCATGAGTGCATGCGCATCCTGCGGCATGAAGCGGGGCACGCAATCGATACGGCGTATGCTTTGCACCGGCGCCGTGCCTGGCAGCGTTTGTTTGGCCGCTCTTCGCAAACGTATCCAGAGTATTATCAGCCGAAGCCGTACAGTCGAAGTTATGTACACCATCTCGAGGGTTGGTACGCGCAGGCGCATCCGGCGGAGGACTTTGCAGAAACGTTTGCTGTATGGCTCAAGCCGCGATCAGGTTGGCGTATCAAATATGCCGGATGGCCGGTGATCAAGAAGTTGCGGTACGTCGAATCGACGCTGCAAGAGATTCGCAATGAAAAACCGAAAGTGCGTTCTCGGGAGCACGTCGATTCGGTTCCACGAATTCGTAAGACACTAGGTGCCTATTACGAAGAAAAGCGCAGTCGTTATGGCATCGGACAGGATAGTTATTACGATCGGGATTTGTTGCGACTGTTTTCGAACGCACCAGAACATGCCAAGAAGATGGCGGCAGCCTCTTTCTTGCGGAAGCATCGCCGTGAGCTGCGGCAGCTCGTGTCACATTGGACTGGTCAGTACCGTTACACGGTCGATCAGATAATTAGTGAGATGATTGAGCGTTGCCGTGAGCTGAATTTGCGAGTTGCATCTCCGCTTGAACGGGCGGAACGTGACGCTCAGGCGATGCTGACTGTGCAGACGATGAACATCCTGCACCATGGACATCATAGAGTGGCGCTCTAATGGTTTGCTTGAAGTAGTCGGACAATGAGTAACGCATTAGACGTTGCGAGCGGTACCGTTTGCAGGTTCTATTACCGTCGATTCAACTGACTTCTACAATGCTTCGACAAAGTTGTTTGAGAAGACCGATCACGTAGTCCAGGGGTGATATGAAGAAGCTACGCGTCTTGGTTCTTATGGACCGTGATTTGGTGCCTCCAGCAAGCATGGAAGGATTCACGGAAGACGAGATCGTCGAATGGAAGACAGAGTTCGATGTTGTTACTTCGTTGAAGGAAATGGGGCATGAAGTGGTGCCGCTGGGCGTTGCCGATGATTTAGGAATCATCCGCCAGACCTTGCTCGAGTTTCAGCCGCAAGTGGCGTTTAATTTGCTTGAGGAGTTTCATGGTGTTGCGATTTACGATCAACACGTTGTGGCCTATCTCGAGCTTATGAAACAGGCTTACACAGGTTGTAATCCACGCGGGTTGCTGCTGGCACACGATAAGGCGCTCAGTAAGAAATTGCTCTCCTATCATCGGGTGGCAACACCCAAGTTTTCTCTTTTTCAGAAGGGGAAAAAGGTCAAAACGCTGAGACGCTATGTTTACCCATTGCTGGTCAAGTCTGTGATTGAAGACGCCTCACTGGGAATCAGTAAAAAATCGGTAGTTCGCAACGGAGATGAGCTTAAGCAAAGAGTGGATTATGTCCATGAAGAACTTGGCACCGATGCGCTCGTTGAGGAATATATTGAGGGGCGTGAACTCTATGTTGGAGTGATTGGAAACCAACGGCTGCAGACTTTTCCTGTTTGGGAGATGTTGTTCCGCAATCTGCCGCCCGGAGTTCCCAATATCGCGACGCGGAGAGTGAAGTGGGATTCTGAGCATCAGAAGGAGCTGGGAATCGTTACCGAGGCAGCTGACAACCTGACAGCAAGCGCAGTCGATCGGATCTCCAGACTATGCAAACGTGTGTACCGTATTTTGTGTCTCAGTGGGTACGCTCGTATGGACCTGCGGATGACTGATGATGGTCGCGTTTACGTGTTGGAGGCGAATCCGAACCCGAACTTGTCATTTGGCGAAGATTTTGCGGAGTCTGCCGAAAGAGCCGGTATGCCGTACGACAAACTGATTCAGCGCATATTGAATCTGGGTCTCAGATATCAGCCTGAGTGGCATTAAGTTCTGTTAAGCGTGGAAAACCGTGGTGCGCACTTTTCAGGTGAGCGGTGGTGCGACACGCGTGATTTTGGACCAGGTTTCTTCTGGAATATCAATGCCCTGTTCGAGTCGGTCCTGGCGGGCGCGGAATTCTGACTCGCCCGGAACCAGTACTTCCGTAAACCCAGCGGCTGGAGGGCATGACTTGAGGTGTCTGACGAGCGGCTCTAATTCGCCAAAGAAATCAGATGTTGTTTGAAAACAAGCAACATCGATCGCGATGATCAGCAGTCCGCTGTGGCCTGATCCCTGGTCACTGGCTGTTTCTGGGCGGCTGCACCCGGCACCCGAGAGGGCCCCTGCGAGCACGTCGATCATGACCGCTAACCCGAAACCTTTATGTCCGGCTGATCCCCCCAAGGGAAGTAACGCTGCTGGGTTTTCCGTGTATAGTTCGTGAGGGTCTGTTGTTTCGTGGCCATCGGCGTCGACCAGCCAGCCTGCAGGTACACGTTCGCCGCGTTGCAGATAATTGCGGACCTTTCCTTCCGGTGCGACGCAAGAACTCATGTCCAGTAACAACGGAAAGTGACCTGGCGAGGGAGCGGCCATCACCATGGGGTTAGTGCTGAGTCTTCGCTGCCGTCCGCCGAATGGCGCGACCCATTGTCCGCGTCCACCTCCGTTTACCATTACGAGGCTGACCATATTCTCAGCTGCAAGCATCTCTCCGTACGTTCCCAGACGGCCAGTGTGGTTCGAGCGCCGTACTGTGACAGCAGCAAGTCCCTGTTTCCGTGCTTTGTCGCGTGCCAGTAGTGTCGCATCATGTCCGGCGACTTGTCCAAACACTCCATTTGCGTCGATGACCGCGGTTGTTTCCGTTTGTGTGCACAAGGTGTGTGCTTCACCAGGGCGAATAAGGCCCGCGTCGATATCCTGGATGTATTGGGGTAGACGGATCACTCCGTGTGAGTCGTGGCCCGCCAGGTTGGCGTCGACCAGATGGTTCCCGACGATCTCAGATTCTCGGTCGGTAGCTCCATGGTGTCGCAGGATGGTTTCAGAGAGATCCAGAAGTTGCTGTTGGTTGTAGCGTGGCATCGTTTTCCTGTGGTGAGCAAGTGGTAAATGTTACTGGAAGGGCCAGAGTTGTTGACGGGTCGCGTGGGCGAGTGAGCTGTTTGTGGACCCAGGAATAAACAGGTGTTGCTCGTAGGCCGTACGAAACCGTATGACGGATGATCCGTCGAGAGTTTTGCAAGGGCCGTCCCGGCAGTAGCGTGGTTGCCTGCCCAGGTTTATCTCGCCGATCAGAATGAAACTCGTGGTGCACGGCTGACGTTCCGGAATACCGCACATTACTCAGCGCGGTATCGTTGAACCCACTTCCAGAAGTTAGATAAATCCTGCCGGCGGATCTGGTAACGGTCGAGATAGTCTCGGTAAGACTGGTCGTCCGGAAGTTTTTCATGAGATGGGTAGGGGTAGGAAGACATCTCTTGAAATGGCAGCGGTTCTGATGATTGACCGAGAATGGTGTTCAAATCACCATCTTTATCCCAGCCGGCGTTGTAGAGCACGAAGTCACGAGTCCAACCATCTGGTGGTGGGTTTTCAGGCCCTGCAAATTCGAGCGTGATTTCATCTCCGCTACCGATGACAGTAAGGCGGTTGTCTGTCGCCTGTAACAGCTCGCGTACATCACCATAGCGGGTAAAGCGACCATTCAGTGGCGCCCATTTGGGTGCGCGACTGACATTCTGGTAGTCGTAGTCTTCAGGTCCGTTACCCGGATCGGGAATGCGTTGTGAAAAACCACGAAAATGCAAATTGGCGGTTCGCAGTTCCAGTGGAATTTGATGAATGGACACAGGTTTTTCATCGACGCTGAAAAATACCTCATCCCAGCAGATTTCCTGGCTCGTTACGATCCGCAAACGGTAATCATCACACAGAAATGCATTCGACAAGTCGATTGCAATGGTCTTTGTTTTGCCTCCAGGGAACCCCATGAAAGGAATTGTTTCGCACCACATTCCATGTTCATCGACGACTTGTATTGCAGGCGGGCGTGGGGCGTTTAGTTCTGGGTCCTGTGCGATACCGACATTGCTTGAGATGTCGGTTGGGTTGATCCAGCCTGTCAAAAACAGAGTGATTTGTTCGGGTGATTTCAACTTGCCGAGATTGAGTTCCAGGTAATGTTCCGAAACGAGTCCCTTGCGAAAGCGACCAGCGAAACCCTGTAAGAATCGTCCATCGCGTTTTGCAATAATGTCCTTGACATCGCGGCCTTGCGAATCTGTGGCAATCGTGGGAAGTCTGCGCTGGCGGACAGTATGGATGTGCGGTTTGGCGATGGTTGGCGGTCCGACTTTCTCATTGGTGTAAATTTCGGTGTTCTGAGGGTGGTCGATGGCGATCAAGCGGACTTCATCTAAATAAGCGGTTTCCCAGAGTTCTTCGGTGATTTGTATCCAATAGGAGTCGTCGCGCAGCTGGAGATTCTTGCCTTCGATCAGCAAGTATTCCCAGGGCCTTGAAGGTGCCAGAGTCCCTTCCGCAGTTTGTAGCCCCAGGGGGGCTGCCCAGAGTAAATCAGTTAGAAACACAAATTCAGAGCCATTCCATGTGTAGGCATAAGGACAAGAAGTTTTTTGAACCATTTTCTCGTGAATCAGTTGATTGGCTTTGACGCCAACCCGATTTTGTGGAACACCAGTGGTCGACAAGACGCGCAAGACATCTGCTGCGGATTGCTTGCCAATTCCGAAATGGGTAGTCCGCCGTGCGACAGTTTGGGCCTGGTAACGCCCATTTGATTTGACTTCAAGAAGTGTGCCATAGCCGTAGTGGTTCATTCGACCGATATCGATGATGCCGCGCACATTGATGGCAAGCCAGTTGTTCTTGTTACCACCCTCATTCTGAAACAGCATGATGGATTCGTCCGTCAGCACTGCCAGATCGAGATCGCCATCGTTATCTAGATCGGCAGTGTCACAACTGAGGACTGGTTGCGTCACTAATTCTGATACGCCTTCCAGAGGGCGATATGACTCGCCGTTTGCCTGCCCGCGCAGGATTTCCAGCCCGTCTCCGGTCCACAACAGCAAGTCCGCCGATCCATCGTTGTCGCAATCCCAGACCAGATTCCCGTCACATGCCTTGGAACTCAAGGAAACATTTGCCTTGTGACGAACGTTGCGGACCGTCGAGGTTTTCAGAAGTTCTACCCCATCGGATCCACTGGAGACGAGATCCCAGGAAGCGTTGCCGTCACTTTCCAGCAGAGACAACTGTTGGCCTGAGCGAGTCGCTGCAAAGTCAGCGTCGAATGGTTGCCAGACGAAACGGCCGTGCAGGATGTTTTCCAGATAACCGGATGCTTGAGTGGCACTGCCTCCCAGCACCAGGTCGAGGTCCATGTCCCGGTCCCAGTCCACTACGATCATGGAAGTGAAGGCACTGCTTTGTTCTGGGAGTCTGGAGAATTCAGTCAGGTTTTCGAATGCGATGGTCTCTCCATGATTGGACCAAATTGAAATACCATCTTGAGCAGATACGATCAGGTCGAGATCGCCGTCGTGTTCAATATCGATTGCGGCCACTGCCTGCACTTGTCGTAGTGCGCGAAAGTCTGCACTCTGGTCGATTTCAAGGAGAATTTGAGACGCCACATTCTGGTCGAGGTTATTCCGCAGGATGCTTATCCCGTTGTCTCCATAGACGACGAATCCCATATAGTGACTATGGCGACTGTCTGGAATGCCAGGTCGTTCTGGTGCCGTGGGTGAACCTGCCTTGTCTGCGAGAAATAAATCGGCTTCAAAAAATCCGCGCATGCCCGCGGGCATAGCAGTGCTCCCCAGCAAACCCCATGAGTTGTCTGTGGGATTCTGTACAAAAATATCGAGTGTCTCCGGCCGCAGAACAGCTACATCCACGCGGTCATCCAGATCAAAGTCGATGAGTCGCAGCTGTCGACCGTTTGCGACCATCTGCAGGGCTTCTTGTGCGGCTTGTGGCTGAAAGCGAATATCAAGTGGTGGTGCTTGCTCAGGTGCTGGCGGAGGGTTGTTTCGATAGAACGAGTCGCTGAAGTCAAAGACAACAAATTCCAGAGCATCCGGAGTGCAGCGTTTCAAATCGGCACCGTTGAATTCCGCCTTATTGATTCGATTGGTAAACGGAAACGTCAGGCTGTTCACGGTTTGCCAGTCGTCTTCTTGTGCAGCAGTGACGATCGCGTCGAGCATCTTGATCGGGTCGAACGCCAATCGTTTTCCTTGAGCCCGTTTCAACGGTCCGCAGGCAGTTTTCGCGTACTGTACTGTTGTTGCGATTTCGGGATCTTTTGTGTGACTTTGATCCAGGAGTTGGTAACGCAGCAAGATAAGGTTGTCAGGCTGTGCCTCGAATGCCTCGCGTAGTGCGCTACGCATTTGTGAGATAATGGCAGCGTCCTGGACCGAGCGCAATGCATTTTCATAGGGATTGAACAGGGCGTAGCGGATCGCGATGTTCTGCTTGTCCGGATCCAGTGAGATGGCTTTGCAGAGATGTTCGTAGGCTTTGCTGGCCGCGGGATCATGTTCGAAGTCTGGAGTGGTACTGAGTTCCAACGCCAGTTGCGCTGCCAGAAAGTATGCCGTTGGAGACTGGGGTTCGTGCGCTATTAACTGTTGTAAGGCAATGTTAGCTGTGTCGACCGCTTTGGCAACCGCCGCGTCCCGCGCTTCGGGTGGTTCATTCTTGACTTTGTCGCGTACTTGAGAAATTTGCTTCAGCGTACAAATTGCCAGGTTCCACCAGCCCATTTTTTCGCCGGGAACCAGATTTGCAATCTTGCGGAAAGCTTGTTCAGCCGGCTCAAAATCATCGTTTTCCAGATGGGCGATGCCAACATTTCGCAGATTGATTAATTCACGAATTGACTCGGCAGAGAGCCGCGTAGAAGGCTCGGGAGTGGGCGGGCGAATGAATCGATAAGCAAGGATGCCGCCAGCGACGAATGCGATCGCAAAAATAAATCGGCGCGATCTGTAGAAGCTACTGGTGGATGACTGCTGGGGAGTGAGCATAGTACCCTTTGATGCTGCGAGTGCTCGGAGCATCCCTTTGAGTTATTTAGCGACGTATCTGATCATATAGCAGCAAGCCAACCAGAGTCTTGGCATCTTGTATGGTGCCATCGCAGGCCATTTCCATGGCCTTGTCCCACGGAACAACGTAGTTTTCGATTTGTTCTCCTGGTTCGCGCTGCGCAGGACCTGCAGTCAGATTGGTCGCCACAAATAGGTGCATCCGTTCATTCAGGATTCCGGGTGAAAGAAAAAATGAGTTCAGAGGCTTTAGTTCGGTAGTTTGATAACCGGTTTCTTCTTCTAGCTCTCGGATCGCCGTTTGCGCTGGGTCTTCACCCGGTTCAAGAGTGCCTGCCGGAAGTTCGATGAGTGTTTTTTCGACTGAAATCCGAAAGTTTCGGATCAGGCAGACGTGTTCATCATCGATGATCGGGATAATGGTTACCGCGCCCGGATGACAGATGATTTCTCGGGTTGTGTGAGTTCCGTCCTCGAGTTGTTGTTCACGGCGGATGACATGAAATAGACGGGTTTCCAGCAGGCGTTGTGTATTTCCTTCCATGGTTGCGACCTTTTCAGGAGGATGACGTCGATTGAGCAACCGGCGTGATCGTTGATAAAATAACCGGATTGTCGATTTACTCCAAGGGTTTTCGAGGGAACGCTGACGTGTTGGTTCGAGGTTTCCAATTTGCTTCCCGTCCGCTGACTGGAGTGGGTATCGTGCTCGAAGTTGCGAATGCTGTCAGATTGCATACTGCGGAGAATTCAGCGAGCAACTATTACGCGCGATCCTGACGTGGTTGGGTGTGACATCGACTGGTCGATAACAGGGTAACATCACTTCTTCTTGATCTGACGCATGTTTGGATCCGAACATAGCCACGAGACGACTTCAAAGTCGTTTGAGCCATATCAGGCGCGCCGTCCATTGAGTGTTCCTCTGGGACGCTGGGGTGGTGTAGCGTTCCATTTGCACTTTTTGTTTGGTGTTTTTGTGATTGGTACGCTGATTTTCGCATGGCGTGAATCTCAACTCGACGGGCGTGGGGGCATCATACGACTTGCCTCTGCTTTCCTGGCAATACTCATGGGTAGTGCCTTGTTGCATGAATGGGCCCACATTCGCGCTGTGATCCGATGTGGTGGATTTGTCGATCAACTGGTGCTGGTTCCTTGGGGTGGGTTGTCGCATCTGAGTATTCCACCTCACGCACCGCACAGCGTACTACGTGTTTACCTGGCCGGGCCGCTTGTTAACGGTTTAGCGTGTCTCATTTGTATCCCGCTAATTGTCTGGTGGGATACGTACGCAGTGCTGCCTGATTTACTACACCCGTTGGCGCCGGCTTCGTTGTTTGAAAATGGTGCTGGTTTAACCGGGTGGAGTTTTGCTGCGGCAGTCAAGTTGACGTTTTGGGTGAATTGGGTACTGATGCTGGTGAATATGCTTCCCGTGTTTCCCTTTGATGGAGATCGAATCACGCGTGCACTATTGATGATTTGGCGTCCAGCCACGAGCACATCCCAGGTGGCGATGACGATGACCTGGGTGACGCGGTTGAGCGCACTGTTGTTATGCGTCGCAGCGTACTGGGCGCATCAGGAGTGGCATGCCAGCCAGGCGGTGTGGATTTCACTCTTGTTTATAGGCGTGTTGTTGTTAATGCGGGATCGTCAACAGGAACGTCAGGCTATGTTTGCTGGCTTGTCGCCGCAGGAAAGTGCCAGGATGGTTACGTTTTCATCCAGCGAGCAGGCTTCGTTAGACAGCGAGTGGGAGGCGGCCACGGCGGGATCTGATGCAGATGTTTTCCCTGGAACGCAGGGTCAGGTGGGGCGCGATCAAGACCCGGAGGATGAGCAGCGGCTGGACGAAATATTGGATCGTTTGCACCGATCCGGGAAAGAGAATATTTCCGCAGAAGATCGGGCGTTCCTTGAGCGAGTTAGCCAGAGATTTCGACGACGCAAGGAAAGTTAAGCAGCGCGCCGGCTGCGATAATGGCAGGCTGGTATTGCGCTGCAAGTTATGGCCACAGTTTGCCATTGTCATTACGATTGACAGGTATTTGTCCTCAAGGAGTTCTGGTCCGTGCCCCGACAGCGTCCTTTAAATGGCATTCCGCTTCTGATGGTGTTTCCCGCGGGGCGCTACATGAAATGGGGATTGGTTGGCTTGCTTGTCATCATCTCTGTCCCCCTGGTTCTGGATTGGTGGAGTGGAATTCCGGAAGATGCGGTTGCTACGTATGTTGGTCGCGCCAGCTGCATCTCTTGCCATCAGACCCAGGCAGCGCATTTCGCTGAATCTCATCATGACCTGGCAATGGATCACGCAAGCCCAGATACCGTCTTGGGTGACTTTGATAATGCAGAGCTAACTCACCTGGGTGTGACGTCCCGCATGTTTCGTCACGGTGACCAGTTTTACGTAAATACCGAAGGACCTGATGGAGAAAAGGCAGACTTTGAAGTCAAGTATGTACTGGGTGTCGAGCCACTACAGCAGTACATGGTGGAATTTGATCGTTCTGAAGAAATGGCCAAAGATGCAATTGCGCGGCTGCAGGTGTTGCGCTTGTGTTGGGATACGAGTGAACGTCGATGGTTTTATTTGCCACCTCCAGATGTACAAGACGAGAAACTGAGTCCGGATGATCCGCTGCATTGGACCGGAATCACAATGCGTTGGAATACAAGCTGTGCGGATTGTCATTCAACAAACTTGCAGAAAAACTACGACGTGACGACAGCCACGTATCAGACAACCTACTCTGAAATTGATGTCAGCTGTGAAGCCTGCCACGGTCCAGGGAGTTTTCACGTTCAGTTGGCAAATGCGAATTCCTTGTTTTGGGACCGCCAGCGGGGGTATGGACTCGCGCCATTGAAAAGTACTCGCTCTGACATCGAGATTGACACGTGTGCACGTTGCCACACACGACGACAGCGCGTGGTTCACGCTGGGTTTCGCGCAGGGGACGACTTCTATGATTTTTTCAACAATGCGACTTTGGACCCGCTTCTTTATCATGCGGATGGCCAGATTCGAGATGAGGTCTATGTGCACGGTTCATTCTTGCAGAGCAAGATGTTCCAGAAGGGAATTCGTTGTACGGATTGTCACGACCCCCATTCGTTGAAACCGAAGTACGAAGACAACCGGCTTTGCACTTCCTGTCATCAACATCCAGCCAGTAAGTATGACGGTCCGAGGCATCACCAACATCGGGAGGGTTCCTCGGGAGCACGGTGTGTGGAATGCCACATGCCAGAAACAACTTACATGAAGGTAGATCCACGTCGTGACCATAGCTTGCGCGTACCGCGCCCTGATTTGAGTGCCAGGTTAGGTACTCCTAATGCTTGTTCTCGTTGCCATCTGAAAGATTCTCGCCCGGGAAAACCAGTGAGAAAACAACTGGTGGATTATGGGGCGTGGGTGCGCGCTGCGCAAGATGGTGACCAGGAAGTCAAAGATTACTTGCGCCGTCTCGACGACTGGTCGGCTGACTATTTTCAGAAATGGTATGGCGTTCAAGACGACCTTGATTTTCATTATGCGACTACGATAACCAGGGCGCGGGCAGGTGATCGCGGAGTCGAGACTGAATTGGTCCGATTGGCGACAGATCCCAAGCAGCCAGGTATCGTACGCGCCACCGCACTGACTGAGTTAGGGCAGTTTGAAACAGAGGGCGCAGTTCACGCATTTCGCGAGGGGTTGCAGGACCCTGATCCCCAGGTGCGATCCGTTGCCGTTGGCTTGGCCCCGCGATTTTCTGGTGACCGTCGGGTTGCGGATTTGGGAAGTTTGTTAGACGACCCCCGGAGACTGGTGCGGTCAGAGGCAGCACGCGTTTTATCTGATATTCCGCAACACCGACTGAATGCCAGGTTAAGGCCATTGTTTGCGACTGCCCTTCAAGAGTACCAGGATGGTTTAAGGTTGGAGGATGATCGCGTCGGTGCCCACTTGATGTTGGGAGTCCTGCATGAAAATCAACGCCGGTGGGAAGATGCTCGAAGAGATTACGAACGCGCCTTACGTCTGGACCCGACGGTGACAGGACCGCGGGCTCATCTCGCAGACCTGCTGGAACGAAATGTACGGCCAGTCGGCCAGACCGATTCCAGTGCTACAGGAGGTGCTGTCGCGGGAGGGGATATTCGCACCCGGCAGATCTTGAGACGCGTGTCGCAGCTTCGCCGAGAAGAGTTAGGACTTTATGCTCGAGATGCCAGCCTGTTGCCCAATAATGCAGCTCTCCAGTATCGCTGGGGTTCGTCGCTGTATTTGAATGGTCAAGTCAAAGAGGCAACGACGGTACTTGAACGGGCTGTTGAGCTTGCGCCTCGAAACCCACAATACGTTTTGTTTTTAACGTTGATTTATCAAAAACAGCAGAGATTTCAGAAGGCGGTTGCGTCGGTAGAAAAGTTAGTGACACTACGGCCCGGCAATCCGAGTTATTTGCAATTGCAACGAGAATTGAGGCAGCAGGCGAATCCCGCGGATCGCAGGCCCTGATCGCGCCTCTGGTATTGCCGGGTCTAATTCCCGCAAGGCGTTATCGAATTTCCGCGCTTGCGAAGTCATTGAAAATGTCCCCAGCACAATGGTGGGGGCACTACGCAATTATCCGCCGCCTACAGGAGGGATGACGGTCATCTCGTCACCATCTGAGAGTGGATGCGCGCGATCTCGAATCATGCTTCCATTGATGGTCAGGACTTGTACGCGTTCATCTTCGATCCCCAAAGCAGTCAAGGCTGCAGTCACGGATGCGTTGTCTGGCAGTTCCAGTTTGCCGTCGGTGGGCGTCTTGTCTTTGAAAGCGCCCATGAGTTTGATTTGTATCACCATGCAGGAATTTTCCATTGATTCCAAAGCGTGACTGACGGGAATCTGAATGATCTCAAAGGGCTCAGTCAGCGATGGCTGGCTTGAACAGAAATCAATGTTCAATGAAAACAGGGTAGCGAGATTCCTGACTCGTTAAACGAATGCAGCCTAATTTGATTTTGCATCTACGAACACAGTGTGTGACTGATTGGCCTGGACCGCAGAAACTGCACCACCAAAACGGTATTGGCGTGGTTGGCTTGGGCGGCCGAGCAATGTTGTCGAGACTAATTGTTGCGGCACACCAGCGGCGATATAAGCCCGTCGGATGTCGAAGGGGTTTTCTTGCAAAAACTGTTTCCACACTCCCATCCGGGCCTGCGTTTGCAACATGCCTTTGACCATGCCGAGGTCGTTCAGCATGCCCATGTCATTGGCGCGGCCAGCGAATAGAGCACCGACGACCTGATCTTCTTGCCAAATCAGTTTGCGATAAACCAGGTCAGTTGGATTGGAGATGGTCAGCACATCGTCGCTGGGATCGTCCCAACGTCCGAAACTGGCGGTTTGAAGTCCGCAGCAGTCCAGAATATTCATGGAAAGACTGCCGCGATACGCGACTGTTTCCCCGGCCATGTTGGTTCCTGCAATGCGTCCGTGATCCACCGCCGTAGGTTGAATGGGGTGGACCTCTTTTCGGTTACTACCCAACACCGGACCTTCGGCGACATCGCCGGCGGCGAAAATGTTGGGCAGATTAGTTTGCATTTGTTCGTTGACCAGAATTCCCTGGTTTGTTTCGATTCCGGATCCATCCAGGAATGCTAGATTCGTCTTGATTCCAATTGCGACAATGACGACATCCGCGGAAAGGGTTGTGCCGTTATCCAAGGCTACTGTTTTGACACCGTCGGCCCCCTCGGCAATCGATTCAACGGCGGCACCAGAATGCAGATCGATTCCGCGTGAAGTCAGCCAGCTTGTGACCATGCCGGCTGCGTCGGCATTGAGCATTCGTGGTAGCACGTGACTCTCGCGTTCCACAACAGATAAATTCCAGCCACGTTTGTGCATCGCATTGAGCATGATGAAACCGATGAACCCCGCACCGATCATCAAGACGCGAGGTTGTTCAACGTCTTTTGTCGAATCAAGTAGTTGTTGTGTGTGATCTAGTGACCAGAGGTTTTGCACTCCCGTGAGCTCGTTGCCGGGAACCGGCAGATCCAAGGGGGAGGATCCCGTAGCAATTAACAGTTTGTCGAAAGCCAGTTTGTCGCCGTCTGTAAGAGTTACAGTCTGGCCATTTGGATCGACTGCGGTGACTCGTTGCCCGATGCGGGCGTCAACATTGAGTTGTTGAAAAAACGCCGCATCCGCGGTGTGTGTGTGTGCCGCCGGGATTTGTGCCGACAGCCAGTAGGGCAGGGCCATTCGTGAATGGGCAGGTTCATCACTGATCAACGTGATCAAAGCCTGCTGGTCCAGTTCGCGAATTGTTTCCATCGCGTTGGTCGCTGCGGGGCCTCCGCCGATGATCACATGTTGCGTCGCCATAATTTCCTCAGGAACAGTTTTTCCCGGGCTAGCCCCGGCAGGTAATAAGTGGCTTTTGTTGCCATGTCACACGCGGAAAAGCCATCGAGTCTCGTCGGCGCCTGTTTTCAGTGTCGTGAAGGTGCGCGCCAAAACTGGAGTATCTCAGGAAGTTGCTGCCACGTAATTCTTGTTGACCTTCTCCGACCATGGCCCAAACCAGTCGCCAGCGGGTGTACTTTCTTCATATTCAATCGCTGCAGTTGGGCAAGCGACGGCACAAGCCGGATCGCCACCACAGAGATTGCACTTGGTCGCTTTGTCGGTTTTGGGCAAAGTGAAAACAGTTCCAAAGGGACAGGCCAGTGTGCAGAGGTGACAGCCGATACAGAGTTCTTCACTGACCAGTTTGGCGCCATTCTGGTCGGTACCGATAGCATTCACTGGACAGGCCGTCATGCACCAGGCTTCGTCACACTGTAAACAGGTGTACGGTGCGTAACTGGCTTCTTCATCGAATACATTGACCCGGATTACGCTCTTGGAGGGCGCAAATGTTCCGGTCTGTACCCAGGAACAAGCCAACTCGCACTGCATGCAGCCGGTACATTTGTCCGGAACAATCTTGAGACTCTTGGGCATGCCAATTTTCCTCTGCTTGGAGACAGTTTGGCTTAATGTACCAAACTCCTATGAAGCATTCCAGTAAAGCAGGAAATCCAGTATTTCCGCGGGTCCGATTGGACCTCAGCCAGGTTTGTTTGTTTCGAGAGTCCGGGCCAGACGGCCGTACCCTGAGGGTACTGAGGAAATGTGCAGCACCATCGGTCTGTGCTCGTTCCCAGGAAGATTTGCACCATCGGCTAAGTGGGCGAAATGGCAAACTGACGAACGGGACGGACCATCGACAGGACTTCCGGCAACGGGTTCCGATTTGACGAAACACCCGGGCACCATGCTGGCTACATGGCTGGCTACACGGCTGGCTACACGGCTGGCTACACGGCTGGCTACACGGCCTGTTCAATTGACAGAATGAAAAGACACCACACAATAAACCGGTCCGGAGACTGGTAGTACCAATCGTTTTGGGGGAGGAAACTGGCAATGAGGCAGGTCAAAGTTTTCAAGGGTGTCGAAACAGAACTCTGGAGCCTTGAGGAAGAAATCAACAAGTGGGTGGAGGAATCGGGCGCCACGATTGTGCAGATCACGGGTAATATTGCGCCTCAGACTCCGTCCAGTAATGCGGCGGGTTTTGCCTCGTCAGACGTGTTGGTGGTTGTGCTTTACGAAGCGAGTAAATAGGCCTGTCTGCTTGAGTTTGACGTGTTCATGTGGCTGGGGTGTTGCGGAGAGTTCGTCGCAACACCTGTCGCAGTGACAGTGTCCGGTCTGGTAACGCGATTTCAGGGAACACGTCAGCGGTACGCTCTCGATGGCGTCGGCCCCCTTGCCGCGCTGTTGGGGTCGCGAGATACTAAACAAACGGCTGCCGTTTCAGGCACTACCGTCCGCGGGTAGAGTAACGAGCCTCTGGAAATCGTGTGAGATCCCTGTGGCATGTCAGTGCGTTGGCTCGTTCTCGCCGGGATGCTGGCGGACTGGGTTTATCTGGTTCTCTAAATCATCAATGTGAGGGTATTAGGATGGCGCGCGAAGGAGCAGTTACGTTCAAAGGAGCACCGTTGACTTTGGCTGGTGAGGCGGTGCAAGCGGGACAGGCGGCACCTGATTTCACGGTGCACTACTTTGCCGATGGGTTACACGCTGTGACACGCGCTGATCTCGCTGGCAAGCCGTCGATCATCAGCGTTGTGCCATCCTTGGATACGCCCGTCTGCCAGGTGCAGACCAAACGGTTTAATCAGGAACTCGCGGAGCTCGGTGATCGCATCAATGCGTTGACGATCAGCCTTGATTTGCCGTTTGCCATGGGCCGCTTTTGTGGGGCTGAAGATATTCAGACGATGCGTGTTGGTAGCGATTACCAGGACCGTAATTTTGGTCAGAACTGGGGAATGCTCATTGAGGAACTCAAGTTGCTGGCACGCGGTGTCTTTGTGCTTGATGCCGCGGGAACTGTCACCTATGCGGAAACAGTGGGTGAAGTAACCGAAGAGCCAGATTATGACGCCGCGCTACAGGCGCTTAAGGGTCAGTTGTAGAGACTGCCAGACTTCCGCCTGCCAATTGGGCGTGGCACTACGCAGTTGCACTACGCAGT
>CAZITS010000008.1:0-2779 GCA_964542185.1 uncultured Pirellulaceae bacterium | reverse complement strand
GCACTACGCAGTTGCACTACGCAGTGCAACTGCGTGTTGTGTAAACATGCTGTGCCGATTACGCTGTGCCGACGGGGAGCAGACTGTTCAGCTTGCCCGTGCGGCACGAGCGATTCCAGCTGCGCCAATGTAGCCGGCATCGCCGCCCAGGGCAGCAAACTTGATCGTCGTTTTGTCACGTACGATCCCGTAAGCACGCGACTGGAACTCACTCAGTATTGCCGACAGAAAACGTCTTCCGATGTCGGTTTCTGAGCCTCCAAAATTCATGGCGCCACCCAGGATGACAACACCTGGGTCGATGATGTGGACGAGAGTCGTGACTGCAATTCCCAGGTAACGCCCGGTTTCCAACACGATTTCCGTAGCAAAAGCGTCACCGTTTTCGGCCTCCTCAGCGAGCATGCGACTGCTCAGTGTTTCTCCGCTGTCGATACGGTTACGTACAGAGGAGGCAGGGTTGTGAGGCAGCGTTTCTTGCGTGCGGGCGACGACTGCTGGCGCGCTGGCATATGCCTCCAGTTCGCCTTGGCCGCCTCCCCAGACACAAAGTCTGGCATCGGATCGTGAATCGACGATCATGTGGCCGCATTCTGACCCAAAGCTATTAACTCCATCAATCAATTGACCATGGACGACGACCCCGCCGCCGACGCCGGTACCGAGTGTCAACATGATTAAGCTCGAATGTGACTTGCCACTACCAACCCAGAATTCACCGTACGCAGCAGCATTGGCATCGTTTGCGAATAGCACCGGTTTTCCCGATGCAAGACTTAGTTGGTCGCGAATCGGGAAATTTCTCCAGTGAGGCATATTGGGTGGTTCGACGATCATTCCTTGTTCAATGTCCATCGATCCGGGCGTACCCAGGCCGATTGCCTGAATGGAATCCTGATCGACTCCGTGTTCCTCCGTCAGTTTCCGGATGGCCAGAGCCATTCGCTGCACGGCATCCTCCGCGCCTCTTTCTTCTTGCGTTGGCAGCATCGTAAAGGCGAGGGTTCTGCCTCGGTTGTCGACGATTCCAATCTTGATGTTCGTGCCTCCGACGTCTACACCAGCAAACAAGGGCTTTTCAGCATTATTGATCCCGATGGTGGAACGCGTTGTCGGCATAGAATCAAAGTGTTGGTGTGGAGACTTGGAATACGACAGGCAATGAGAAAACTGATAGCAACGATCGTAGCATTATCGTGATGGCAAGACGAATGACCAGCGGGCGTCAGTGCGATGTAACGAGCAATCTTGGCCAGCACTGTGCTCTGGCCTGGCAGAGGATTCTTAGGGCGACAGTATGGACAGACGATGCCCTCGGCGGCTGTGATCCGAAGAAGTTACGGTTCTGTTGGAACGCCAGGGGGAACTCCCAGCGATTTGCCGCCGTCGATTGCAACCGCCGTTCCTGTGATCATCTGACTATCTTCACTCGCCAGGTAGACTACTGTGGTGGCGATTTCTCGTGGTGATATCATCCTCTGCGAAGCACGGGCGAGGGGACTGGCATTGATTAACGACTCGCGGAATGCTGCAGGATCTGTTGCCGCTGCGATGTCGGCATTGATCATCCCGGTGTCGCCAACTGGGCCTGGGCAGACGCAATTAACGCGAATCTTGTCAGCGCTATGGCACAATGCCAGGCTTTTCGTGAGTGCGATCAGGGCTGCTTTACTAATCGAGTAGACCGGGTCGTGGGCACGCGGCAGTAAACCGGCATTGCTGGCGATATTGACGATCGAACCGCCCTCAGGGGCCATGCGAGGAATAGTGTACTTGCAGGTCAGAAAAGCGGCCTTCAGATTCGTGTCAAGGCACAAGTCCCATTCCTCGGAAGCGACATCAGTAATCGCTTTTACCATTCCGACACCAGCGTTGTTGACCAGTAAATCAATACGGCCGGTTGCCGTAGCGGCGTTGGAGATCAAGTCGATTACATGCTGCTCATTACGTACGTCGCAATGTCTGAAATGGATACCGCGTTCGGCAAAATCGGACTGGGTTTCATCAGTGACCTGGATATCCCCTGCCCAAACGTGGTAACCCTGTTCTGCGAGCATCATGACGGTTGCTTTACCGATTCCTGATGCACCACCTGTCACGATCGCCGATTTCAGATTTTCATCCATGCTTATTTCCATCCGTGCGTTTGGTGAGATTAGAAGTTCGAGACGTGCGCACCAGAAGATGACAAGCCAAATTGACTCGAGTCTCTGCCAGGGACGGCAAGCGAACAGGCATCAGTTGTGCTGGGAACCCCGTTCGGCGAGGCATTGTCCAACCGCCTGGTCAAGGATCTGACCGATTTCGTCAATCTGATCTGCGTTGATCGTCAGTGGTGGCCCAACGGCCAGCCAATGTGGGTCAAACCGAGTAAGTAGTCCGAGATCGAGCGCACGGCGGCCGATCGCGGTTCCCAGGGGCGGAGAAAATTGCTCTTTTGTTGTCGGATTCGCTACCCACTCTACGCCCAGAAAGAGGCCTTTTCCTCGGATGTCACCGACGATGCCATGCTTTCGAAGGGCTTCCAGGTGTTCTCGTAAACGTTGTCCCATTTTTTTCGCATTACTGCAGAGATCGCGTTCCAGCATTTCATCGATGACTGCGAGTCCCGCTGCGCAGGCGACAGGGTTGCCTTCAAAGGTGTGTCCTTCAACAAACCCTGGATTCACGGCGGAATCCCCCCAGAAAGCATCGGCGACGTGTTTCCTTGCGAGGAGGGCTGCTACTGGAGAGTAACCGCCACTGAGCCCTTTCCCAAGGCACAACAGATCAGGAACCA
>CAZITS010000007.1:17836-23020 GCA_964542185.1 uncultured Pirellulaceae bacterium | reverse complement strand
TTGCTGGAATTGTGTGAGCAGGCACGCCGTGATGTACCGTTGCAGGTCGACCCGTTGTTTCTCGAAGCATATGGCAGCTTGTTGCGCGATGAAGCTTTGGATGGGGCCTTCAAATCGCTGTTGCTAACGCTGCCAGGTGAGATGGTGTTGGGACAGGAGATGGAAGTGGTTGATCCGGACAGTATCCACCAGGCACGTGAATTTTTGCGCGGCCAGCTGGCGGCGCACTTTCGGGATCCGCTCAGGGAATTGTACGAAGCTTGCGTTGTAACTGGCCCCTATCGCAAAGACTCGGCGTCGATTCAGGCACGGCGTCTGAAAAATACCGCATTGGGGTACCTGGTCACACTGGGCGAGCAGGAATCGGTAGATCTGGCGATCGGTCAATTCAGATCAGCGGACAATATGACCGATCAGCAGGCTGCATTGGCCTGCCTGATCGATTTAACGGTGCCGGAACGTGACGCGGCACTGGCGGAATTTTACGACCGGTGGAAAGAGGACCCGCTGGTACTAGACAAGTGGTTTGGTGTACAGGCTGTTTCCACACGCCCCGATGCGGTTGACTGTGTTGTGAAATTGTCCCAGCATCCTGACTATCACTTGTCGAATCCCAACCGTGTCCGTTCCCTGGCCGGGACGTTTGGCATGCAGAATCAGTTGCGTTTCCATTCGAGTGATGGCAGGGGTTATGCCTTTTTGACAGACATCGTGTTGCAGCTGGATGGGGCGAATCCGCAAGTCGCGGCGCGCCTGGTGGCAGCGCTCAATGATTGGAAACGCTTTGACCAGGAACGTCAGGCATTGATGTTAGCGCAATTGGACCGGATTCGCTCGCATTCGCAACTTTCCAACGATGTGGCCGAAATTGTGAATCGCGCGTTGGGATCGGCGACTTGAAGAGCTGCCGGGAACGTCTGTCTGATTACTGTGGCGGATCAGACTGATAGGGGAGGAACTGCCCTTGCTGGCGGTACAGTTCCGCGTAAGTCGCGATTTTTTCTTCGCTGACTTCGATGCCCAGACCGGGGCCGTCGATGCGTCCCCAGCGGGCGGTCGAGGCGATCGGAAGTGGTGTCTGGAGGATGTCGTCTGCCATCATCGCGGCAGTTTGTTGGGCGCCGTCGCAGGCATTGGGGATTGCCAGGAGAACATGCTGCGCGGCGGCGGCGGCGATTCCAAGTTCACCGTGAGTGTGCTTGCAGACAGCGAGCCCTTCCAGGTGGGCGACCTGGCAGAGTGTGTGAAAACGACGCAATGTTCCTACCCAGTAACCGCTAAAGCAGAGTATGTCTGCACAGCGGCTGCGAATCACGCGGTAGGCATCCGCTGTAGTCCATAATCCTTCGTTCGCGCAAAAGCTAACGCCCACACGTTGCCGCAGGTCGCGCATATTGGCCAGTGGAAAGACGGGTACCGGCGCTTCCACAAAATCAATGGAAAAGGCCTGGTGCCATTGATTGAGGAGTTGAGCTGCCACAGGGACGGTCCAGGCTTGATTGGCGTCGATCCTCAGCTTGCGATCAGGGCCGATCGCTGCACGCACGGTGGACAGCATTTCAGTCTCCGCCTCAGCGTCGATACCAACTTTCAGATAGAAGCAGGTGTGACCGCGTTTCACACCTTCCTGGCACTCTCTACGGAGGTGCTCAACAGAACCTTGCGAGAGGTAGCAGAAGTAGTCGACTTCATCGCGCAGGGCTCCTCCCAGCATGCGATAAATGGGCTCACCACAGGACTTGCCACAGAGATCCCACAGTGCCATATCGATGCCGGCGAAGGCAAAATTGCCGGTCATTGCCCGATGGTCCCAAAGTCCAGTCCCAAAGAAGTCGCGGGCAATGGCCTCGGTCTGCCATGGGGAACGCCCGATGAGAAAAGGACGAGCTGATTCGGCAGCCGCCAGAATCGACGCTGCGTCTGCACCGACGCAGGCTTCTCCCCAACCGACTTGTCCGTCATCTGTGGACAGACGGATCGCAATGGCGGTAACACCGCCGCGGTGGACGCGACTGCTACGTTCATCGTGCAGGTAAGGAACGCTGATGGGGAATAGTTCGAAATTGGAAATTTGCATGATCGACTGGGGCGGGTGTGATCGCCCCTGAGATAGGGAGGTTGGCGAGTTGCTCTGCGAAAAACACGGCGTATTCTCCGGCAGATTCTAACTCAAACGGAGAGGCATAGAACCCGCATGGTCCGGGCGGTTGTGCGGACCGATCTGCTTGAGGCCGCCAGTGGTAGATTGGCAGTTTACACGAGTCGCATCCCTGCGCCAGTTCCATCAGGGGATACTCTACTTGCCCTGCTCGACAGCGTGCCGCATTGCCACCATCGATTCGCGAGCAAATCGTCGTTGGAATCGGCGTGCTATTGGATAGCCCAGTTGGGCGAGGAGATGTTGGGGTCGCGAGAAAGCCAGAATATCGTAGTAGACGGCATCGTCGCTTGGTGTCCATTCGACCAGGAAGCGTTCCTCGCCCGCTTCCGCATGATCGGGAAGTGTGCCGTAGGCGTAGCCAAAACTTGGCCAGGGGGCCTGCTGTTGTATGACGTAGACGACCCGGCAGGCGTTGAGCGACCACAGTCCACACACCCGAGCTAAGACAGAAACCGTTTCACCTTGTTTGACAGCCGGAGGAGGCGTACCGGTGGAAACCCATCCCAGTTCCAGTTGCTGCCAATTACGCAACGCTTCCTGGGCACGCCGAAATGTCGTTTCGCCGACTCCGATCTGTTCACGCGTATGGTCGACCACAAAGCCTGATGGTGGTGTGTCTCGGGTCGCACCGACCGCGGAGTAAGTGAAGTCCAGGCCGGCTTGAGACTGGCGAAAATGGTCGATTGCCAGGGCTGTCGGTTTACGGATCAGGAACACAGAGAACTCCTTGCAGATGGCATCCCCAGTTTACCGCAAGAGATCACCGAAAAAACAGTCAATCATTCCCATAGTGGATCGCCAGCCAGACCGTGGGTTTGTCAGGTGTGGTCCAGGTAACACGATGCCGGACACCAGAGGCGATGTTGATGTAGTCGCCGGGTTTCAGTTCTCGTTGATGTGGTTCGTCCTCGAATTGCAAGCGTGCTGCACCTTGGATCAGAACCACCCATTCATGCTGCGACTGGTCGTACCAATCTCCTGCTGCTGTTGTGTGCCCCTCTGAAATGATGCGTTCGATGCGCAGCGAAGGTGTTTCCAATAATGTGTCAAAGAGTTCTGTGGGTAAATGGTCGGGAATTGTGGCAAACAGATTATTCATGGGAGTTCTCGTGTGAATCAGACTGGCAGGAAATGGGTCCGGGCAGACGATGGAGTGGAATTGAATCGGACATAGCACACTGTGTTCTGTTGTCTGGTTCGTTCAGATGGGTACGGAGGTGGCGTTGTCGGGCGTCTCTGCTTGGGCTGAAGGCGATCACTTTGACAAGTAGTGTTGTCAGCGCCTAGACTCGCCGGTACGTGATATGCGGTTCATTGTGTCAGGAGGATTCTGGAAGATGTGTGATTTGGGGATGACGTCTCGGGGGCAAATATGGGCAGGTCTATTGGCGATGAGCTTATTGCCGTACGGACTGGCCGCCCAGCAGGAATCGCAAAAAGAAGCCAAGAATCGTCTGATCGCGGAATTAGCGGCAAAGCTCGAACCCGTGCCACCTAGAAAACCGAATGCGTCGCGCGAACAGATGCAATTGCGATCGGGATTTCGTGTCGATCTGGTCGCGGCGGAACCTGATGTACGCGATCCGGTGGCCGTTGATTTTGACGCCGTTGGCCGGATGTACGTCGTTGAATTGCCCCAGTACAACGCCTACGCCGTGAAGGCCCCGGTTCCCAAAGGGTCTGTACGGCGCCTCGCCGATACCGATGGAGATGGAATCTATGATCAGAGCGTGGTGTTTGCCGATGGACTCGAATACCCGACGGCAGTCGCCTGTTGGGACGGTGGTGTATTTGTCGGCGACGCTCCAGATTTGCTCTATCTGAAAGATACGAATCGAGATGGCCATGCCGATGTACGGAAGGTGGTACTCACCGGTTTCGGTCGTGACAAAGCAGGCGAAGCGCATCTTAATTCATTACGGTGGGGGCTTGATAACCGATTTCATCTGTCCACCAGTCTTGCGGGTGGGGAGGTTCGTGCTACCACGCCGGGGGCGTCAGCACCGGTATCTGTACGCGGCCGCGGATTGATCTTTGACCCCCGTGATCCAAGTCAATTTGAACTGACCAGCGGTGGCGGGCAGCACGGAATGAGCATGGATGATTGGGGGCGGAAATTTGTGTGTTCCAATAGCGTTCCGGCCCAGATGCTGATGTATGACGATCGCTATTTGGCGCGCAACCCATACACGAAATCTCCTGCCGCGGCAGTAGACATCACGCCACAGGGGAAATTTACGCGTTTGTTTCGTATCAGTCCGAACGAACCGTGGCGTGTACTGCGCACGACACTTCGGCGGGAGGGCCGTTTTCGCGGGTCCGATGAAGGTGGAAAGCCGTTTGGCTTTTTTACTGCGGCCACGGGAATCACGGTCTATCGAGGCCATGCCTGGCCTCCCCAATTCGCGGGCAGCTTACTGATCGGGGATGCAGCCAACAACCTCGTGTATCGAGCACGGTTGGTACCCGAGGGTCTACGGTTGGTAGCGCGGCGCGGTGAAGCAGATCGCGAATTTCTGGCTTCTCGCGATATTTGGACACGACCAGTTCAGTTCGTTAATGCACCAGACGGTAATCTCTACCTCCTCGATATCTATCGCTCTTTGATCGAAGGAGCGGCTTTTTTGCCTCCAGAGTTTCTTCCGCATTTGAAGCCCGTGGGGGGGAACGACCGGGGGCGGATTTATCGGATCGCGACCGCAGAGTTTCAGCCGACCCGGCCACCCAATCTGCGGGCAGCAACAACACAACAGCTGGCAGGGATGCTTGATCATCCAAACGGCTGCCACCGAGACACGGCAGCTAGACTCCTTTACCAGCGGCAAGACAGAGATGCGCTTCGACCATTACGTGAGATGGTCGTTAAGGCCCGACTTGCACAGGGGCGTATGACCGCCATGTATGCCTTGCGAGGCCTGTCTGCATTGACTACTGCGGAGATTCTTGCTGGTTTGCAAGACGTCGAACCGATGGTCCGTGTGCACGCGCTAAAGCTTGGCGAACCGATGATCGCCGAAGCCCCC
>CAZITS010000007.1:0-17826 GCA_964542185.1 uncultured Pirellulaceae bacterium | reverse complement strand
GCATCGGTATTGCCGATTTCCACCGTCAGCCCCTTGCGGGTTTGCAAGACGTCGAGCCCATGGTCCGTGTGCACGCGCTAAAGCGTGCCGAGCTGATGATCGGCGAGGCCCCCGAGATCGGCCTGCGTGTCACGGAGATGACGAACGATGCAGATCCACGTGTCCGGTATCAATTGGCATTTTCACTGGGATCCTGGGATGGCCGGACAAGCATTCAGGCCCTGGCTCGACTGGCGAAGGTGGACGGAGATGATCAATGGGTCCGCCTGGCGTTGCTTAGTTCGCTCAAAGATACAGGTGGCGTTGTGTTCTCCGAGTTACTGGCAGATCACGAATTTACAGCGAGTGAGCACGGTCCCGTTTTTCTCGTTGCATTGGCAGAGCAAATCGGTGCAGCCAATCGTGATAGCCAGATTGCGGCCGTCCTCCAATCCCTGCAACAGGTGACGACGCTGGAACGGAAACTCGCGCAGCGTATCGTCGCCGGGCTCGTGACGCGTTTAAAAGATCCGAAACGCCGTCGTGAACTGAGCGCCACGGGTGGCAAAGCCGCAGAAATTCTCGCGGAGCTGATCAGTCAGGCCAAAGTGATGGCGGTGGATGATGCGCAGCCCTTGCAACGTCGTGTCGAAGCAGTCCGCAGCCTTAGGTTGGCGCCGTTTAGCGATACACGCGAGTTATTGGAGCAGTGTTTTGACCTGCAACAACCGGACCGCATTCAGGCAGCTGTGATCGAGACCTTGGGTTCCTACAGTGAGCCGGCGGTGGCGTCAGTGCTCCTGGCACGCTGGCAGACACTGAGCCCTGCGTTGCGCGCGGCTGCTGCGGAGGCGTTGCTATCGCGACCGCCCTGGATCGCTGCGTTCCTGGAGGCGGTGGGTCGGGAACGGGTGCGCCGTGCCGAAGTGGATCCGGCGCGGATTGCGTTGCTGCAGAGACATCCGGATCCGCTGCTGGCACGCCGTGCTACCGAGCTGTTTGGTACGGCCCAGCCGGGACGCCGGTCGCAAATCGTAGAGTCCTTCCAGCCCGCACTGCAGCGTCAGGGTGATCCACGCCGCGGCCAGCAGGTATTCAAGAAGGTCTGTTCGGCGTGCCACCGTCTGGAAGGAGTTGGCACTGCGCTCGGTGCAGATTTGCGCGGGATCCGCAATCGCGGACTTCCCGCGATCTTGTTGAATATTCTGGACCCGAATCGCGAAGTCAAACCCAAGTACCTGGCCTACATATTGACCACGCTGGATGCCCGAGTGATCACAGGAATGGTCGAGTCAGAAAGCGCCAATAGCCTCTTGCTACGACGTCCAGACGGAGTACGGGTTGAAGTTCCCAGGGCGGACATTGACCAAATGAGTAGTACCGGTCTGTCGTTTATGCCTGAAGGGCTGGAGAAAGAACTGGATCTGGTAAAGATGGCCGATTTACTCGCTTATCTGGACTCGTTGCGCTGAGCCGGGGCGATGGGAGTTGCGGTGATGTTTGTTGCGCGGGCCAGGTCGGATCGCCACGAAGGGTAGAGAGGGGACGGGATTACGGTTGCCGTTTCCGGGATGCTTTTTCTTTGAGACCCGAAGTCCCAAAACGGGAACGTAGCTCTGCGGACACTTCATCGAGATCTACGCCGCTGAAAGCGAGCAATACAAACAGGTGGTAAATCAGGTCCGCCGCTTCGTGAACGACTTCTTCGCGACGTGGTTCGCTGCCATCGACCGTCGCGGCTGCGGAAACGACTTCCGCGACTTCTTCGGTGAGTTTTTCCCCGATACGGTCGATGCCGCCGGCCAGCAGCGTTGCAGTGTACGAGTTTTCAGGAGGTTGGTCTCGCCGCGCCTCGATGAGCTCCATCAATTCCTGCAAAGTGAGCAGTGCTTTCACGAGTTGAAAATCCCATTTGGAGAACAGGGCTGGATAACAGAGGTTGTTCCTGGCCAGAGAGCCTAGCGCGCCCCGAGCAGCCTGGCAATTGTGGAACTACCACTGCACTGCGAAAAACCTTTGGTGTGCCGACAAAACTCTGGCAAGATCGTTGGCTGGTGAACGAACAACCTTCTGAACAGGTGCGTACCTCAAGTTAAACGATTCTTGATCCCCATTGAGGGCGGAGCAGGCTGGCGTCGTCACCGGAATCTCCGGAAGTAGGACTTGACCTGTTTTGCGAGGTAATGCTAGGTAACGGGCAGTGTTTTGACACTTCGGAGGAGTAAGGATGATTGTTTTTGACCCACTCTACGTACTGGTGGTCATGCTACCCGGCATGTTGATTTCGGGCGCTGCCAGCCTGGCGGTGCGGGCGGCCTTCAATCGCTATTCGCAAGTTGCTTCGCGTCGCGGGATTACCGGCGCGCAGGCAGCCCAGACTTTGCTGCAGCGTGCCGGTATCGACGATGTGACGATTGTCCCCACTCACGGTGACTTGAGTGATCACTACAACCCGAGCAATCGTCAGCTGGCGTTGTCTGAAAACGTTTACAACAGCTCTTCGGTGGCAGCGATTGGTATTGCCTGTCATGAAGCGGGACACGCTATCCAGCACGCAGAGAAGTACGCGTTTCTGGGAATGCGTACTGCGCTGGTACCTCTGGCCGGGATTGGATCGTCGCTGGGTTATCTAGTGATGTTAGTCGGTCTCTTGATGTCGATGACCCCCTTGTTACTGGTGGGGGCTGCCCTGTTCTCCCTGGTACTCTTGTTTCAAGTCATTACGTTGCCCGTCGAATTTGACGCGAGTTCACGCGCGAAGCATCTCGTGTTGGAAGCCGGTATCGTTGACCCGGATGAACGGGAGGGAATCGATCGCGTACTCAACGCGGCAGCGCTTACCTACGTGGCTGCCGTGATCAGCAGCATGCTGACGCTGCTCTATTTCTTCATGCGGGCTCGAGAATAACCGCGTTGTCCTTGCAGAACCCGTCTCGTTTTTGCACAACGCTGCCCGTTCGAATTGCGTTGACGCCGACACAGCGCGTGGCTGGGAAGTTGGCGATCCCGTCGCGGCCAGGATGGCTGCCAGAATTCCTTAGTTGCGCAGCCGTGGCCGAAATCCGATCGACGTTTCCATCCAGGATCCACAGCTGCACCCGCCCCCCGCTTCTGGTGACAGCAACATGCCGCCAGCGGGGATTGTGCTCAACCAGCAGTCTGGTCGCAGGCGCTTCCACTGCGTCGTGTTACCACGTTCACGATCCCATACCGTGACCTGGCTAGAGCGGAAAAAGAGCGCATCGGTTGTACAGGCATAGGTACCACAGCCACCGGCCGGCAGTTTTCGGGACAGTTCCAGGCCTGTGCCCAGTTCGAATACGCGTGGCCTGACGTACAACGTATTGTCGACAATCGCAGGGCGAGACATGTGACCGCCGTGATTGTCGCTTTGCCAGGCGAAACGCTTTTTCCAGATGGGAGTACCGTCTTTTGCCTGGTAAACGTAGGTGTGATAGTGTTTGTCTGTGGACGAGACAAGGACCAGCTGGTTGTCACTTTGTGCCAGATAAAACACGACAGTACCCGGGGCACTGGTCAGCGGTTTTTCCCAGACTTTTTCCCCAGTGGCCGCGTCCAAGGCGACGAGGAACTGGTCCTGCCAGAGTTCCGGTCGACCAATTCTCCTCACGGCGTCCTGTTGGATGTCTGGCTGGCGGCATTCGACGAAGAAGATGTGTCCATCACCAATCGTAATCGTTGGGTTGAGAATTACACCCGATTGATAGTTCCAGGCGTGTTGCTTTCCTGGCAAATCGATGGCGAAGATTTGATCGCTACAGACCTGGTGAGTGACTTCTCCCGATTTGGAATCGTACCACCCCTGCCCTGCACCGCCCCAGAAGCTGGTGAAGCTGGAGCCTTTCTTGACACTACTTCCGATCAGGAGGTTGTCGACCCTTGCCACATAGCCCCAATCTGCATCCCAAGCGTAGCGGCTGTCCTTCAGCACCTCGTGAAAGCGGCGTATCTCCCCGGTGGCTGCATTGATTTGCCAGCAGCGGTTTTGGATTACGACGAATAGATGGTCGCGATCGGCACACCAGTTGCTACAGTCACGTGGCATATTGAACCGGCCCAGTGGTGGGATCTCTAATGACCAGAGAACGGTTCCGTTGTAAGCATCGAGCGCGATCAAACGCTGTAAGCCTTGCAGGAAAAGACGACCCGCAGTCGACAGGGGTGCAGGTTTACGGCCGTTACGGTCCGGTTGATAACGCGCTCCAGGCTTGCCGACCCACTGGACTTCCAGTTCGCCGACGTTGGCAGCACCGCCGAGTGTTTCTCCACCAAAAGCTGAGTTGTTTGGTTTACCGTAGAGGTGTGACCATTCTCCTGCGCCAGGTAACGCGTCGCGCTGGACGCGTAGCAAGTTTTGTCCGGAGATCGCCAGGGAAGACGAGCGGGGAAAGAACTGTCGTCCCCGTTCGTCACTGGCTGGCCACCAGACGACGCCACCATCGGGTCGTGCCAGTCTCAGGCACTCTTGAGGGGAAACAGGCACTGGTGTTCCTGCTTTTGCCAGCCGGCTGCAGATCACCAGGTTGGCGAATGCGCTGGTGAAGGGTAGCCGCTCAAAAGAGGTTACCTGCCGCAGCACGATACGACCTGCGGCAGCAGTTGCTACCGGAACGAGTTTTGCCAGACGGGTTGGGTCCTGTTCGGCGACTACGATGCGGAACTGACTTTGACGTGCTAGCGATTGGGAGAGTTCCGCATCTGCTCCCAGTACGAGGCAGATCCCGCGTTTTGCGGGCGTGTTTTGCAGGACACCTTGAACAAGGTCTACTACAGGTTGGGGCGTTACTGCTGCCTGGTTGGCAGCGGATTCGGTACTGGAACTGCCTGGTACAGGTATTCTGACGCGGCGGGCTTCGTAATTGAAGAAGGTATCGCATTCGTAGGGTCCGGCAGTTCCGGAGGGATTGGCCGGATCGTCTAAATGAATGGAGTAAGAATAGACACGGTTGTGTCGTAATCCGGTTAATGCGACCTCGTGTTTCAGGCGAGAACCTTCAAGATGGATGCGCTGGGTTTTCTCGCTACTGTCTAACTGATAACTCAAGTGGGTGCTGGTCGGTTGATGTGTGTGCCACCGGATCACGGCCGTGCCGGGTTCGGTGAACTGGAGATACGGACCCAGGGCGAGGTCGGCCGGTGGAGCAGTACGCAGTGTTTTTGTTTCTGCGTGTTGTTCAATTTCTGTGGCAGTGAGGACGCGGTGATAGACACGGACTTCATTGAGCATTCCAGTCATTCTGAAATTCTCATCCTTGTCGTGGTACGCGCCGATTTCGAAGAACGCCTGCGGCGGGTAAAAGATGTCCCCCTGCTCTGCACTCGACTGGTTCTCCAGCCTGCCGTTGATGTACAGTCGCATCTGCTGTCCATCGTAGGTGCCCACCACGTGGTACCACTTGCCCTGCTGCAAAGCAGTTTTTGCTTTTAAATAAGTCAGTTTTCCACTGCCTTTTTTACTGGCTAAGGCGAAGGTCGGATTCAGTTCGCTATACCCCAATAACCAGCCACGCTCGAAAGTACCGTTGTCTTGAATAGCGCCCACGATTCCGCCCCATTGGAGTGGCGTATCGATGCGTACCCAGGCTTCTGCCGTGATCTCACGGTTGGGTAATCTGGCGGTGCGGTGGTCTTTGGCAATCAGCACTTGCGTAGAACTTCCGTCGAGTACGAGTGCTTCATGATCTTCAACGCGCGCGAAGCGAGGTTTTCCGGTCAAAGTTGCTGCGTGTTTTCCGGCGAGGTTACGGATCGCCCCAGCGGCTCGCTGGTTGCGATGGAAAACCCAGCGGCCAGTCAGGGCCGCATCATCGATTGCGGGGATAGGTGACAGTTTTTGCGCTATCTCAACACTGGCGGTTTCCTCTGGCGTTGTGCTGGCTGTGACCGCGCGGGGTTCGCCTTGGGCAAAGGCGTAGAGCACACCCAGATCGGTACTGACAAGCAATTGGCCGTTGGCGACTGCCAGGCCATAGGCTCTCCCGGAGACCTCGTGTTCCCAGACTTGCCGTCCGTCGCTGACCCGAAACGCACAGACGCGATCTGTGCCACCGGCAAACAACGTATCTCCCGCAAGAACCAATGCCAATCCGCAATCACATGGGGTCTGCCATAGGGGCTTCCTCCGGGCGACGTCGGTTGCAGCCAGCGTATCGTCGGTCAACATGTATGAAACCGCGTTGGCTACGACCATGGCATTACCACGACGATAAGTGGCGATGGTCTCTCCGGTTGTCGACTTGCTGGCGGTGATCCAGCCTTTCTTGTTGCCGGGACCATGCAGGATCAAATCTTCGTTGGCCAGTACGACAAACGATCCGCCGCCGCCTTTCAGGGCACCGAGGGGCTTTCCATCCGTACGCGAAAATAACTGGGGCGCGACCCGACCTTGAGGCACAATGAGCCTCGTGGGAGAGGCAACGAGTGGACCTTCCATCGTTTGTTCGTTGATTTCACGGACGAAACAGCCCTCGGCCTCGGGGGTCCCCCGCAGGGCATCCACAGCGCACAGATAGGAGGTTTTCCAGGGCAGCATTGACGCCGTGAAGTAGGCTACCTTGTTATCGACGAGTACGCCGCTGCGACATGGCCAGAACGGAATAAGCCGTCCATTGTTCACGATCTGGTCGCTTTCGGGACTGGGTTTGAACTTCCAGATAAGTGCTCCGCTGATGGCGTTGAGGCAGTAGGCAAATCCATCATCTGAGGCGAAATACAGCCGTCCGTCAGCCCAGGTTGGAGCCACGCGTACCGGGCCCCCAGTAGGAAACATCCAGAGTTTTTTGCCGGTTGCCGCATCGAGGCAATAGACGCCTTCGTCCGCAGTAGATCCGAACCAGATCTTGGCCTGCACCGAGACCGGATGAAAAACCGGGTCATAATTACGCATTGAACGCAGGCCGCGGATGCCGGCATATGCATCCCATTTAGCGGGTCCTGACCAGGCCGGATCAGGCAATGCTGCGGAAGTCCACTTCCATTGCACCACGAGCTGGTTCACGTCGAGCTGTTCGTTGGTGTGGGCATTGCGCCGGTTGTTTTGCTGGTAGGTGGGCCAATCAGCGGCGCGCACCGCAACTGCCAGATTTCCAATTAGGAGTAACAGACTTGCTTGCAGGATACGCTGGCGTAACGACATCGACGACCTCCACTGGTTGGCGGATCAAGCCTGACGGGTTGGTTGGCCAATGGGTTGAAGTGGTTGTTCTGGGTAATCGCCAATCAAGACGGCTCGAGTTCGGCGTGTGGCCCAACGACAACAGTGGTGCTGGCACTTAGTGGATACTGCTGAATCAGACTGGCAAGCTGGTCGCAGGTTACTTCTTGATAAGCGTTGATAATATCTCTCACCGTACGATATTCGTGACGTTGAATCCAATGGTTTCCGACACTAAACATACGGTTTGTGGAACGTTCGCTTTGCAGAATGAGATGTGCTGAGATTTTGTTTTGCGCTTGTTGGAGTTCTTCCGGCCGGACTCCACCTGACTCCAGTTCCAATTCAATTTCACGTACTCGCTCGAGGTTGCGTGAAGTATCTCCCGGGGCGCAGCATAGAAACGTCATAAAGATGCCGGTGCCCTGGAATTCATAGGCGGCGACTGAAGCGTATTCTGCGAGACCCGTATCGACCAGTTCCCAGAAGAGCCGGCTGCCACTGTCGTCGCCAAGGATGGTTGCCAGCAAACGACCTGCGTAGCGATTAGAGTCTTCGGCAGCCGGGCCATTCGCGATTTGTACCACGTATTCCTGATGTGCAGCGCTGTGCTGCACGATTTCCAGGCCGTCGTGTGCCTGCGCGCGAGGTGTCGCACGTTGTGTCGGAAACGGTTTCCATTGTCCACACGACTGACTGGCTTGCTCGACCAGACGATCAAAATCTACGTTCCCGGCTGCGACCAACGCCATGTTTTGCGGGCTGTAACGCTCTTCAAAGTAACCACGCATCTGGTCGGCGGTCAACGCGGTGACGCTGTCGCAGGTTCCGAGCACGCTTTGTCCCAATGGATGCTGCGGAAAATGCGCGGCCATGCATTTTTCGTTGGCACCAAATGGAGGCTGATCATCGTATTTAGCGATCTCCTCGAGAATTACCTGCTTCTCCGTTTCGAAATCATGTTCACGGAGAGCCGGCCGCATGATATCGCCAAGCAGTTCAACAGCATGGTCCTGGTATTCGGGCAAGACCGTGGCGAAAAAGACGGTCTGTTCCTCACTCGTAAACGCATTGGAATGAGAGCCGATTTCATCCAGAGTACGGTTCACATCCTCAGCCGTGCGTGTGGGAGTGCCCTTGAAGACCATGTGTTCCAGGAAGTGGCTCACGCCGGCGATCTCGGGCGTTTCGTCCCGAGCGCCTGTCTTCACGAAGAAAGCGATCGCGGTTGAATAGGCTTGCGGGTTGCATTCGGCGACCACTTCCAAGCCGTTATCGAGCGTTTGCTGACGAAATTCCAAGAGGGATCTCCAGTTGTTTTTCACCCAGCGTCACAATCGTGAAATCGGCGGGGGGATGTTCGGCCAAATACGCATTGATACTGTCGCAACTCAGATCGTCAATGATGCGGCCGATTTCCTCTAATGTCTGGACACGTTCCAGGTAGTACCAATCCGCGGCAATCGATCCGCTACGAGCGGCACTGGATTCTTGTTGCATAATCAGTGCGCTCTTGATTCTGGCTTTGAGGCGATTTAGCTCCTCTTGCCGGATGCCTTCTGACAACCGTGTCAGTTCGCCGAGGAGGACATCGAGAGTTTCTTGTGCTCGTTCTGTTGTTGTACCGCTGTAACAAATCACGCTGCCACGGTCACGGAAAGAGTGGCAGTGTGCATGTACGGTGTAACACAATCCCCGTTTTTCTCGAACTTCGTCAAACAGCCGCGAACTCATGCCATCACTCAAGACACCGACGGCGCCACGGGCCTGGTAATATTCTGGATCGGAATACGGGACGCTGGGATACGCAATCGCGATGTGCGTTTGGCTGGAGTCGTGGTCCAGATGAATGTAGCCACCGGTCCCGGCTTTTTCCGTAATCGACCGGGCCGGTCGTACTGGCCAATCACCAAACAGCTCTTCTACCTGTTTGCGCAACTCGTCCCAATCGAATTTCCCGGCGACGCTGAGAATAGCTGCACCAGGCTGGTAAGTTGCATCGACATGACTCTGCACGTCACTGATGGAAATGTTCTCGACAGCGGCCAGGGTACCTGGAGTCGGCTTTCCGTAAGGTTCTCCGTAATGTCGATTGCGGAGCTCGTGCATCGCTTTCTGCGCGGGGTCGTCGTCTATTGCGCGAATTTCATGGAGACAGACTTGTCGACTGTCCTCGAGTTGATCGCTGGGAAGCAGTGGACGTTGCACAAGATCTGCATAGATCTGTAACGCCATACTCAGCCGCTCCGCGGGCATCGCGCCACCAAAGCTGGTGTGGGCATTGGAAACCGAGGCGGAACGATCAACCCCCAGGTTTTCCAGGTCTTCGACAAACTGGCGGCTGTTGCGTTTGCCGCAGCCACGTTGCACCATTTCACATGTCAGATTGGCGAGACCAGCACGATGATCAGGATCGTACCGGACGCCGGCAGGTAACAGCATTGCAAAGGCCACAGATTCCAGCCAGGGCATAGGATCTGCCAGCAACACGAGACCATTAGGCAGCGAGTGAGAGAAAGCGTTTTGTGTCACGTTGATCTTTATTCAGAGTTGGCGAACACCGTTCGAAGGAGAAGTGGTCAGGCCGCCGGATTACGGGTTACTCGTTTGCTCATCGGTCCAATACGAGGGTTGGAAAAGAGCGGCCTGCCTTCAGTTTACCGCTTCGTGTTCCCGCTAGACTACCCATCCAACAAAGATCTTTTGAGTTGCCTTGACGGTTGCTACTGATGCCTTTGGAAGCCGCCATGGGAATGTGGCTCCGGAGACGCGTAGCAATGACTTTCAAGGAGCGATGCGCGGCGCGTTCGAAATCAGCATCGCGCCCAGGGCGCGGCTCGTGAACGGTCGCTAAGATGTGGGAAAGCGAGAGATCGTGCAGCGCATCACGCATAGACGACTTCGGCCGCCTTATAGACGGTCTTGATGCGGCGAAACCCGAGCCGTTGGTAAAGTCGCAGCGCGCCTGTATTCTGCGCCGTCACTTCGAGTTGGACACGAGACATGCCGGCTGCCTGGAAGCCTAATAGCGCCGCGTGCAGTAACTGGGTGCCCAGCCCCTGACTGCGATGTTGCGGTGTTACACCAATGTTCTGCACCGATCCGGTATAGCGATCTTGTCGAATGCCCTGAATCGTACCGGACATCTCATCTACTGAGGATGGACTCTGCTGGCACTGCAACAGCCAGGTTGACTGGGGAACAAAATCGCGTCGCTGCGAGATCTCTTTCATCAACCTCTGACAGCCTTCTCGCTGTCCAAGGCAAGGGAAAACGTTTGCATCAATTTCATGGCAGAAACTCTGGTATTTCGCTTCCGCGTGATGTTCTAGTAAGGACGTTGACCAGGGCAGCAGCCGATAATCTGCTGGCATCGGTGGCGGCGCAAAAATACCGTCGGACAAGTCGATTTCCATGCGGTAACGTTTGAAGTAAGTCAAACCCATCACCAGTCACTCAAGTTGGAGTTCCTGATCGGCTCGGTGCACACATGTCTCTTCCGTATGCACCTGTACCGTGGAAATCACGGGATCCCACAAGGGGGAACACAGCACCCCACGCTTGCCCGATCTGGCATTGGTGCCTCATCCTATCTCTCCCCATCTGGCTCGTCAAACTTTTGCCCGACAGCAGATCGTGCGGTTTCCACATCCACCGCGCTGAGCCCGAAGGCCGATTCCACGGTACATGTGGAGCCCGCTATCCAGGGAGAGGAGAGGCGAGCTGGGTGACGCGTTGCACGATTTTGCATAGTCGAAAACGGACGCGATGGATTGTCAAAATGGTGTTGCCAGGTGCATGCTTGGAAACTATGCAAGAGAATTATGGCAGCAACGATAGCGTGAACGCCGAAGCATTTCCGGCCCCGGTTCGCGTTCCGGATGAAATCCAGCACGAACGGCGTGAACGAACCCATCGTTTGACACGTGTTGCTTTTCTGGGAGTCGGCGTGCGTCTCCTGATTATTGTGATTGAGTTGGCGGGCTTCAGTTATTGGCATTATTCCGTTTTGTTGGTCGATGCGCTTGCGACGATCGCCGACGTGGTGGCGAGTCTTTCCATCGTTGTTGCCATTCGCCTTGCGCAACGGCCGCCTGATCGAGAGCATCCTTTTGGCCATGGCCGCTATGAACCCTTGGCAGGCTTGCAGCTGGCGTTGTTGATTTCCCTGGTAGGCTGTTATTTGTTCGGGCAACAGCTGTTTTCAGCCGTGGTCGATCCGGTGGTCGGTGTCGTAACCGTTTGGGCTTGTGTGATTCCGGCTTTGGCGGCCTTATTGCTGGAGATCAGCTATCGTTGGATTTCTCGAATCGGCAAGCGAGAAAATAGTGCGGCACTGGTTGCTGAGGCAACGCATTACCGCATCGACGCGATTTCCAGTTTGTTGGCGGCTGTTGGCTTGCTGGTTGCCACCATGGCGCCTGGTTTCGGATGGCAAGACCTGAGTCTTTTGATCGATCATCTCTTTGCCATGTTGCTGGCGGCCATGATGATCGTACTGGGGATTGTGGCGGCGCGAGAGAATCTGCACCAGTTAATGGACCGCATTCCCGCAGCGAAGTGGTTCGATTTGGTCCAACGCGCAGCTGTTGAGGTTCCCGGTGTACTGGAGGTCGAGAAGATTCGTATTCAAAACGCAGGCCCTGACGCCCACGTTGACATCGATGTGGAGGTTGACCCCGACGCGACAGTGCGCAACGCGCATGTCATTGCCCAGCACGTTCGCGCACGAATTCGCACGGAATGGCCTGCGGTGCAGGACGTCGTCGTGCATATTGAACCGTACTATGCGGGGGATCACTGAGGCGGTCTCTGGTCGAGCACACAGAGTAAGGCCTGCCGTTGCGTTTGCAGGACACTTTCAGGGCCCGTACACTCTCGTCCGGGCAGGCGGCGTTTCAGAGAGCTTGTTTGCAGTAGGTAAGTAGTCTCTCGGCCGCTTGTTCTCCGCTGCGAATACAGAATGGAATTCCAACGCCGCGGTACGCATTGCCAGCGAGTTCCAGGCCAGGCAAGGTGGCAACGGCCTGTTCGATTTTGTCCACGAGTTCAAGATGGCCGACGTGGTATTGTGGCATTGCCTGTTGCCAACGTACCGACTGGCTGGCAATGGGTGCCCCTTGCGCGCCGATTAACTCGTTCAACTCGTCGCGGGCAATCTGTTCCAGTTCGTGGTCTGCGAGATCGAGCAGTTGTGGTTGCAGTGCACCGCCGAGGAAAACTCGAATCAATGCCAGGTCTTGCGGTGCCCGCCCGGCAAATTTGACGTGTGAGAAACTGGCAGCCAGAACCTTGCGCCTTTCGCACTGCGGAACGACAAAGCCAAAGCCGTTGAGTGCATGTTTGATTTGTTCACGGCGATAAACCAATGCCGCTACGACGGCGCTGGCATAGGGAATTGAGCGTAGCTGAGTGGGGAGATCCTGGTGGTTGCCTGTCAGAATGTCGGCTGCTCGGAAGGCAGGGATGGCCACAACCACACCATCGAACGTCTGTGACGGTTGTGGTTGGCTGGTGTGTAGCTCCCAGCCAGTCGCCGTCCGCTGAACTCGTGAAACGGTTTGCTGACGCTGTATCGTATTTTCTGGAAGACGGGCGGCGATGGCATTGACCAGGTCGGTCATGCCACCCCGGGGCGCGACAAACATCCCGTAACGCGCACCACTGGCGGACGTATTGTGTTGGGCTGCTTTTCGAACACCCCGGATCAGACTGCCGAATTCACGTTCCATTTCGGCAAACTGAGGCATGGTGGCTGCGATGCTCAGTTTTTGTGGATCGGCGGTATAAATACCCCCGATGAGTGGTTGAATCAGTCGCTCGTATGCTTCTTGACCAAAACGTCTTGTTGCCATTGCCCTTAGGCTTTCATCCTCCTGGTCTTTCTTCCGTGGCACCAGCAACTCGGCGGCAAGTCGGAGTTTTCCTTTCCAGGATAGGAGCGGCGTACGCAGTACAGGGTAAATGCGTGACGGACTCATCAAGGTAAAGCCGGGAGGCACTTCGCAGAGCTTGCTACGATGAACGACAAACGCGCGCCGTTGTTTGGCATTGGTTGAAATCAGCTGTTTGTCAAAATCGATGCGCTGGCATAGATCGAGAGCCCACGGGTCACGAGTGGTGAACATGTCAGCACCGCGATCAACCAGGCAGTCCGCCTGGTGTTCAGAGCGGATGACGCCCCCGATTCGATCTGATGCTTCAAACAGGGTGATGCGACAATGCGAGTCGAGCTCTTGCAGATGATGGGCTGCGGATAGCCCAGAGATGCCTCCCCCGATGACCGCGATCTGTTTTGGACGTTGTTGCACGATGGAGAAGCTCTCTCTACGCAATGCTTGTCAGGGGTTACTAGTCGCCCTGGCCTGTTTCGCTTGTGCCGGGAAATCTCAAGGTGTTGGTGTCAAATGCGTTGAAGTATTTGAAGCGGCGATAAAATCTTGTCGAAAATCGACAGAACAAGCCGAAAATTCCGGATTGCGTGGATGGTTTTTGGGTGGGTCAGATTCCTGACTTGCCGTCACAACTAGCGATTGGAACGAGCTTCGGGCAGGTTTGGGGCCACGATCGAGGTGGAATTTACGCCGCTACTGTTCAGGTGTTTTTCCCGGTATGGAGCGCGCGGCAGGCCTGCCAGGTCCTGCACGTGCCTTTGCCGGGCACTGTAAATACTCGCGCATTCGACATCGGGCATTGATGTGGCCCTCATACGAATCTGTTCAACGTGAATCCAGTAGCCGTTGGATTTCGTTGGCGATCGTGGTGGGATCCGCCATGCGCCCCAACCCCTGACTGCGACAGCTCAGCCACCCAGCGTCGGGACCGACGAGATGGACACCATCCTCTTCCAATTGCTTGATATTTCGTTGCACGGCCGGGTGTGACCACATGGATGAGTTCATCGCCGGAACCATGACGACAGGTCCGGAAAATGCCAGATAGAGTGTCGACAACAGGTCATCGGCGATTCCGTTGACGGCTTTGGACAGGAAATCTGCGCTCGCCGGAGCGATACAAAGCAGCTGGGATTGTTCCGGCAACGTGATGTGCGATCCTAGCGGGTGTCGTTGACTATCAAATAACTCGTCGGCGACAGGCCGACCGCTCAGAGCCGCAAATGTCGCTTTGCCGACAAAAGCCTGGGCGGCGCCGGTCATTACAACATTGACCAGTACACCTGATTGCACAAGTTGGCTGACCAGCTCTGCCGATTTATAGGCGGAAATTCCTCCGGTCACACCAACGATAATTTCCGGGCCGCTCATAGATCGTTCAGGTCCAGTTCGGGACTGTCACCGCCCTCTGGCATCTTACCTGTGACGCGTACTTCGTTGGAAGTATCCAGGAAGATCTTGTCTTGAGTGATTTCTTGCAGCACGACGGCCATCTTATCGGTCGTGTCGAGATCGACGAGTGCACGGCTACCCGCATTCAGCTGGACGAGCCGTTTTTGGATCAGCGTTGAGAGTTTGAATCGACCACCGAGTTTGTTGACAATCTCTTCTTCTTTTAACTCTTCCAGCATCAGGTATTTTCTCCATATTGTGCGAGCGTTTCACAGACTTCCTGAACAGTGTCATTCACTCGCTGATTGAGGATGGCATGCTTGTATTGATGCCTTTGGTCCAACTCGTGTTGTGCGACTTCGAGGCGTCGTCGGATTGACGCTTCCGAGTCCGTTTTCCGGTTTCGCAACCGTCGCTCTAATTCATCCAGGGAATTGGTGTGTACAAAGATCGTGATGCAGTCTGGAACTTCCTCTAAAACCGCCAGGGCGCCTTCCACGTCAATCTCCAAAACTACCCACTTTCCGTCGGAAAGGCCAGCCTGGACCTCACCACGCAGCGTCCCATACCAGTGTCCGCGTCCGAAGACTTCTTTGGATTCCAGGAAATCGCCGGCTGCGAGTCGCTCCGCGAAGGTCTCCTTGCTAAGGAAATGATAGTCAAAGCCGTCGCGTTCCCCGGTACGTGGTTCACGGGTCGTAGCTGATACGCTGACAACCAGGGGCAGGTCGCAGGTTTCCAGGAGGCCACGCACTACCGTTGATTTTCCGGAACCCGAAGGTCCAGAAATAATCACCAATTTGCCATTTCCAAGTTCCATGCAAATTCGAGGGAGGCCGAGGTTTCGAGGGGTGAAGCGAGTACCGGGCTGAAGTCGGGTCAGCTCAAATTTGACTTACTCCGCATTCTGAATCATTTCTCGCATCCGTTCAATCGCTGATTTCATTTCGATGACGTATTTTGAGATTTCTGAATCGTTCGCTTTAGATCCTATGGTATTGGCTTCGCGAAACATCTCCTGGATCACGAATTCCAGCTTGCGACCGTTGTTGGCGGGTTGATTCAAGATCGAATCGAACTGTTCCAGATGGCTCTGCAATCGCACAATTTCTTCGGAGATGTCACAACGTTCGGCAATCAGCCCCAGTTCCCGGGCGATGTCGACGGTTTTGATTTCAATTTCATAATCCGAGAGCCATTGGTTGATGCGTTCTGTGAGGCGGCTGTGGTAGGCGTGAACGACATCAGGCGCGCGGGCTGAAACGGCATCCAACTGATCGGCAATCGTCTGGCAGTTGGTTCTCAGATCGAGTGCCATCGCGGTACCTTCTTCCGCGCGCATTTGGGTCAAACGGCCAAGAGCTTCACGGATGACTGGCTCGAGAACGATCCACTCGGCCTCCAAATTCAGTTCGTCGCGAGTTCTGTTTTCCACGACTCCTGGTAGTGTCAAGAGCGTCGCCAGGTCGACGGATATTGACGCGCCGGTTGCCTCCGCCCATTTGACCAATTGCGAGTGGTAGCCGGCAAGAATCTGTTCGTTGAGGGAGTAGTCTTTACCAGAGGTACTGCGCTCGATCTTTACAGACACTTGGATGGTGCCACGACGGATTAACTCGCGGACGAGTGTTTCGATGCGAGGCTCAAGTGAGGCGTGGGTATCTCCTGCTCGGACGTTAACTTTGAGGTATCGATTATTGACGCTGCGTACTTCGACCGTAACGTTTTGTTCGTTGGACTCAAAGTACGACTCGCCATGTCCGGTCATGCTCAGTAGCAACGGAAAACACTCCCACGTTTTGCGGGTGAACTAATCCCGCCTGGTTTGAGTAGGTATTTGCAGTTGCCCGGCAGTGTGTGACACCTTGCCAGGCAACCTCCTGCTACACGATCGCGTTCTGGCGGGGTCGGTAAACGTAACAGGTTGCTATTCCCACGGGGCATCGGCGTGAAGCACAAAGCACATGTCGATTCCTGGCATGTGGTGCGGAATTCAGGGAGTCTCGCTGGTCTCCGGCGTGGCCTCATTCGGTGAGGGAGTTTCGGCAGTTTCGCCCGCAGGGGTTGTGGATCCTGGTGCGCTGGTTCCGATGCCATCCAAGAGGGGATTAGGAAGTTCGTTGCCCGAGCCGGTTTTTTCAGTTTCAGAGGTGCCGACCTCAGTGGTGGCAGGTGGTGCGGCGAACTTCAGGCTACTGTCGCTGCTGCTGCGGGAAACCCAAATCAAGCCGATGCAGAGAACAATCCAAACCGCCGCAGTGCCGATGGTGAATTTGGTGAAGACATCGGCCGCTTTGGTGCCAAAGGCGCTTTGACCACCTGCCCCGCCGAAAGCACCGGATAATCCGCCGCCCCGTCCACGCTGCAACAGTACCAGAAAAATCAAGAACAGGGAGGTCGCGCACATCAGCAAGCCACCACCGCTTCGAAACCACCAAACCCACTGAATCGCTAGGATTGACATGCGTGCGTCACTCCGTGTTTCACGACGTTGATTGAATGTTGAAAAGATCCAGGAATTGCTTCGATCGTTGGCGTTGCTTGAGAAGCACACCAATTATTCGAGGGCTCCGGTCACGGTGTCGCGATCTGTTGGAAAGTGTACGAACACCAGGCCGGCTGCGATTCGAGGTGAAAGGATTTTAACCATACAGGTACTGTTTGCAGGGAACTGGGCCCACCGCGAAGCAGGGGTTGCAACTCCTCGAACCCTAAGAGTTCAGACAGGTTGCAGCTGCCTCGACGATTCCCAGAAAGCTGTCCGCTTTTAGTGATGCGCCGCCGACCAGAGCACCGTCGACATTTGGTTGGGCGAGCAGCTCGGCGGCATTTTCAGGTTTTACACTGCCACCATATTGGATCCGTACTTGCGTGGCAGCTTCGTGATTGTAACGGTTTTCCAGGATCGTGCGAAGGTCTGCATGCACTTCTTCGGCCTGCTCGGGTGTTGCGACTTGTCCAGTTCCAATAGCCCAGACGGGTTCGTAGGCAATCACCAACTGAGAAACCTGCTGGGGAGAGAGGTCGCCCAGGCTACCAGCCACCTGGTCTTGCACGATGTCCGTGGTTTGGCCTGCTTGCCGTTGTTCCAGTGTCTCACCGACGCAAACAATCGGGATCAGCTCGGCCGCGATCGCGGCCTGTACTTTTTGCTGAACCAACTCGTTTGACTCTCCCAGAATGTGACGCCGCTCGCTATGTCCGAGGACGACGTACCGGCAACCCAAATCGACCAGCATGGCAGCGCTAATCTCGCCGGTGTAGGCGCCATTCGGTTCGTGGTACATATCCTGGGCGGCTAAAGAAACAGGAGAGCCTTTTAGAGCGTCGCCAGTAGCGTGCAGGTAAACACTCGGCGGGCAGGCGATGACGTCCACGGGATGGTCT
>CAZITS010000006.1:0-23262 GCA_964542185.1 uncultured Pirellulaceae bacterium | reverse complement strand
ACAATCGACTTAAATTTAACGTGCACGGGATCAATGAGACGTTGACCGACGCAAGGGTCAACAACGCCACCGTCGTACGCGATCTATTGTTATAAGGTTGAATGGTTCAAGCCGAGGTTGCCTGTCGCGCGGCAGGAAGTGGAGAAGTCCTGCCATGGCGAATCGAGACAGACGCGATTGTCCGAGCAGGCCTGAGCGTCACCCGGCAGACCTTTCCAGACGCCGGTTCTTGCAAGCTGGATCCGTCATGTGGGGGCTTTCGCTGTCGCAGTCTCTGCGGTTGCAGACGTTGGCGGCTGCCGCCCAGCCGCAGGTTCCCGGCTCGGGTCAGGCGAAATCGTGCATTGTGCTGTTCTGTTGGGGCGGCATGAGTCACCTCGAGAGCTTTGACCCCAAGCCCGAGGCGCCCGCCGAAACACGCGGTGAGTTCCAGACGATCGCTACGGCCACTCCCGGCCTGCGAATGAGTGAGCACTTGCCGAATACAGCGCGGCGCAGTGAACATCTGGCGATTGTCCGGTCGGTCCAACATCTCAATACGGGCCACGGTAAAGGCATGTACTGGAATTTGACGGGACATCCGCCGCCCCAGCCGGCCTCGCCGGTGAATTTGCCGCCTTCACGCAACGACTGGCCCTCATTGGGCGCCATGGTATCGCAGTTCCGCCAGACGCCTCCTGGCTTTCCCGCGGCGATTCAACTGCCTTATGAAGTGACCAACGAGCATAGTTTGCTGGCGGGTCAGCTCGGCGGCTGGTTGGGAAGACAGGCTGATCCGATGATTGCCAGGCCACCTCGCGGAACACCGTTTCGGGGAAACAAATACGACGCCGGCAGTGTCCCGCCCTGGGAATTTCCCACCCAGTCGGATGAACGAGGGATTCAGAACCGACACCGTTTACTCCAGCAACTCGAACGCCCGTTTGATCGCTCGATTGCGGCCGAATCCTACAACTTCTACCGGCAGCAGGCGTTCGACCTGTTGGTCAGCCCTGAGGTCCGCCGAGCCTTTGATTTGCGGCGTGAACCGGAATCGATCCATCACGCCTATGGTGATCACCTGTGCGGTCAAAGCGTGTTAATGGCACGCCGTCTGATCGAGGCAGGAGTCCCCATCGTGACGGTGATGTGTGCGTTTGACAACCTCAGCGACCCCCTCGCCGAACATTGGGATACGCACTCCAATAATTTCAACCGGCTCAAGCACACCATGTTACCGCTCTTCGATCGCGTTTTTCCGGCGCTCTTGGATGATTTGGAATCGCGTGGCCAGCTTGATGAGACACTGGTAGTGGTGATTGGGGACTTCGGGCGCACACCCAAGATCAATGGGAAAGTCGGCAGAGACCACCATCCCTACTGTTACTCGGTTGTTTTTGCCGGTGGTGGAATTCGCGGGGGTCAGGTGTACGGAGCTTCTGATGCGATCGGCGCTTATCCGGCGCGGTTGCCGTGTGCGCCGCACGATCTACATGCCACCGTGTTTCACGCCCTGGGCATTCCGCTGTTGTCAGAACTTCAGGACCAGTTGGACCGGCCTCGGTACCTCTGCGACGCGGGGCAGCCCCTGCCCTTGTTTTAGTCGACCGACTCTGCCGGCGTTGTGGTACTTGATAGGGCTGAAATAGATAGCGATCGATTCGGTTTGAATGGATCGTCGATGAGTGTGGCGGGTAACTCGCTACCGCGTTGCACAACCCTGGTCTTCCGTAGTGCCGATTGAATTGCTTGCTCGAGCGATTTGATGATCTGTTTTGGGTTTTCATGGTTGTAGCGGGCCTGGCGGTCAGACCAGGTGACTTTTTGATCTCGGCTGATGACGTACAGCAGAGGGACCATCACTCCCGCGTTGGGAGCTCCCAGTGACTCGATCATTGCATCGGATGCACCGTAGCCGCTGGTCCAGCTGATATCGTATTGGTCGATTAACTCCTGGACTTTTTCCCGCGGGTCGTTGCTCAAACTCAGAAATGTCACGCCGCGCGTTTTGTACTTGCGGTGTAGCCGCACCAGACCTGGCGCGCTCAACTTGACGCGAGGTCACCAGTCCCCCCACAAATCGACCACGACGACCTGCCCACGAAGGCTCTCCCAACTTGTGTGTGAGCCATTCAGCCAGCCCGCGGCTTCCAAGGGCGGCAGCACGTCACCAGGATTGAGTTGATGTTCCACACGCGGCCTGGTCGGGAGCGATGCGAAGGGAGAGATTTCCGAAATGCGGTATCCCAGGGAGTGCATGATCCCAACACCGAGCGCCAAGCCTAGCAAGAACCCGATCAGGCCGGTTGCCGCCCAGATCGGCACGGAAGTTCCTTTGGGCGCAACCATGCGAATGGACAATCCGATTACCAGCAGACAAAGCCCAACTCCGGCGACCATCAGGTAGGGAGCAAAATTCATACAGGTCAACTCACAGTCGTTGAGGCGTCGCGTTAGTCATCTTTCTAGTTCAGCTTAGTTCAAATGCCAGAACCAGGAGAGTCTTGATCATATTGAAGTGTTGAGTATTGGTCGACTGTTTCCTGCTCGTTTCTCAGAAGTGTTCCTGTCCTTGCCGCCGTGGGCCAGGTCGCAACGCTAGACGATCGAGGCCGGCATAGCGAAGACAGTCATAGCGTTATTCGAAAGCGGTATTTTCATTCATAGGGTGAGAAACAGGGAGGACTTGCGACACCCACCGTTGGCACTTGGGACGCCTGAAAACATGTTTTCGAGGAGTTGCCTCTGAGCCATGCTAGTTTGCGGGAATGAGTTGTTGCGCCATCAGCCAACGCAACGAACCTGTCTGCCAGGCATCCCACATCGGACCACGATACCCGTTGAGTCCGTGGCCGCCGCTCGGTAATTCCAGATACTCCGAGGCGACCCCGCAAGCCTGCAGTGCGGCATGGAATTTGCGACTGTTTTCCGGAACCACTACGGTGTCGTCCCGAGCGTGGGCCAGAAACGCCGGCGGTGTCTGTCTGGTCACACGCCGCTCGTTGGAAAAGAGTTCGATCATTTCGGTAGCCGGTTGGATTCCGAGCAAGTTGCGGCGCGATCCGCTGTGGGTCTGTGCGCCCATGGTGATTACCGGGTAGATCAGGATCATGAAGTCGGGCCGGCAACTAACACGCAGGAGTGGGTCCGCCGCTTGCGGATCACCTCGATCAAAGTGGGTGCCGGCAGACGAGGCCAGATGCCCGCCTGCGGAAAAGCCCATCACACCGATGCGTTGTCCAGTGAGCTTCCACCGGGTGGCGTTGGCCCGCGTGGTGCGGAGGGCGCGTTGTACATCACGCAGTGGCACGAAGGACCGTCCCCTGGGCAGTTCGTACTCCAAGACAATCCCGGTGATGCCGTGCTGGTTGAGCCAACGTGCGATGCCGTGTCCTTCGGGTTCGGCGACCACGGTTCCATACCCGCCGCCCGGACAGATCACGATCGCCGCGCCATTTCGATGGGGCGCGTGGTAGACGGTAATGACGCCTCCCTCCGCCGTGCGCTGACCAGGCCAGAGGGGCAATTTTTGTGGGGACTGCCCGGGTTCCGTGGCCATGACAATGGGACCAGCGATTGCCAGGACGCAGGCACCCAGCAGGTAGCTGCTCCAAGAGTGGCGAAACAAACAGGCGCGGGCGCATCGCATGGCAGGAGTTCTTTTCGGGTTGGCCACCCACTACGGAAGTGGCATGGGTGTGGCGGGCGGTTCGTGACACGCGCCGGAAGTTGGCGGGGCAGCAGGCATTCTACTGGCCCGACAGTGGCGGCCCAGGACACGCTGCAGTAGCGGACACGCTGTGGTCGCTTGAAGACGCGGGCCCTGTCTATCCAACGCAATCGCAATCTCCAATAATAAAGGGCAGACCAGGGCTGGCTCCCTGGAGTAGTTCGGGCAGCAAGTGAACCACGACCGCCGCTGGGAGGAGAACTTCCGGCGTCCCACCCAGGGATATGTTTGGACAGGTATTTGCTGCCTGATTGTGCCGCAGCAGTAAGAATCTCCACCGGGATCGTTGTGTTGAGAGCGGTTCCCAGCAGAAGGAATGCACTGTTATGCAATGGTCTATCCAATGGTCCAGCATGCAATCGCCCAGACGAATTGTTCGTGGTCGCTTGGCTACGGCTTTTACAGTGATCTTGTTGAGTCACGTTCTAGTCACTTCCCAAATCTCGGCGCAGACACCAGCCTTCAAGGATGTGACGGGCGTCACTGGGTTGAAAATTTCCACCGATGCCGCGTGTTGGGTTGACCTGGACAACGACGGTTGGGTTGATGTCTGCGTGTCGGGTGGGGTCTGGAAAAATCAGGACGGCCAGAAGTTTGCGCGGGTTGCCGACGTACCGACTTCGGTGGCTGCCGATTTTGATAACGATGGACTCGTCGACCTTTTTTCCTGGGCAGCCCGGCGGTTGTACCACAATGACGGTGACATGAAGTTCAGCCCTGTTGCCTTGCCCGAGTTGCCTCCGTCGGTATCACGGGGTGCCTGCTGGGGTGATTTTAATGGAGATGGGTTCGTCGATTTGTTCGTCGGTGGATATGAGGATTGGGGCAAGGGCATCACCTGGCCGTTTCAGGTCCTGATCAACGAGAAAGGCAAGTCGTTCAAGCTGGTACGGTCCGAGAGCGCGATGCGCGCCCGCGGTGTCACGGCGTGTGACTTCGACCAGGACGGGGATCTGGATGTGTATGTTTCCAATTACCGGCTGCAACCCAATTTGCTCTGGTTGAACGATGGGAAAGCTGCCTTCAAGGAATCCGCCAGCCAATTTGGTGTTGTCGCAACGTCGGCCGGTTTTGGTGGAGGCCATTCGATCGGTTCCGCCTGGGGGGATTTCAACAACGATGGTCTGATCGACTTGTTTGCGGGAAATTTTGCGCACGTCGACGGTCGCGGTGACCAACCCAAGTCGCGTTTTCTCCAGAATTTGGGTCCTGAAAAAGCCTATCAATTCAAAGACCTGGGTACCTGTGGAGTGCACTACCAGGAATCGTATGCCACGCCCAGCGTGGGTGATTATGACAACGACGGAAACTTGGACGTGTTCTTTACGACGGTCTACGGGACTGCCTCGTTTGGCCGCAAGAACAATCCAGTTCTGTTTCGGAACAATGGACAGTTCCAGGTGACTGATGTGACTGCAGAGGCCGGGGTAGCCGGCCTGCCGCCTACCTACCAGTCTGCCTGGGCAGACTACAACAACGACGGCGCACTCGACTTGTTGAGTGGTGGAAAGTTGTTTCAAAACACGGTTCGTGGCAAGGCCTGGCTGGCAATTCGACTACGGGGCGATGGCCGAGCGGTAAATCGTTCCGCGGTTGGGGCGCAAGTGCGTATCAAGATCGGAGAGCAGGTCTATACACGTCAGGTCGAGGCGGGCACCGGCGAGGGGAATCAAAATGATAGCCGGCTGCATTTTGGTCTCGGAGGTCACCAGGGACCAGTCACGCTGGAAATCCTCTGGCCCAATAAGAGTCGACAAGTTGTCAAGAATGTGCCCACCGGACAGGTGGTTGGCTATACCTTTGTGCCAGCGCAGTAGGCCGGCGGTGGCGCAATAGGCCGGCAGGAAAGAAACCCGGTCTCAATTCCCGCACGGCAGCATCGGCCGGTGCGCTGGGGCGATCACTGATGACGCGATCAACAGCCTGATTAGGTGTCTGGACTGCCGCGATGTCGTGGTCGTCGAGACCTGTCCCGGAGACCTCTCTGTCAGGCGATGATTTCGGTGATCGGTTTGCCGCGGTGGGCATCGATTCGTTTGCGCCCGGGGACGCCGAGGTGCCGGGGATCAATGCCCAGCTGATGCAGTACCGTGGCATGGATATCTGTCACATAGTGCGGGTCTTCAACCGCATAGAAGCCGAGTTCATCGGTGGCTCCGTGGGTGATCCCGCCGCGAATCCCGCCGCCCGCGAGCCAGCACATGAATCCTTGTGGGTGGTGGTCGCGGCCGGTGCCACCCTGGGCACCGGGAGTGCGTCCAAACTCGGTTCCAAAAACCACCAGGGTCGTATCGAGCAGGCCCCGTTGTTTCAGATCGCGGAGCAGCCCGGCAATCGGTTTGTCCACCTTGGGTGCTTCGATGTCGTATTTGCGTTTCATGTCACTGTGGCCGTCCCAGGTCCCCGCGCTGCCAGCACCGTGATACAACTGCACAAAACGCACGCCGTTCTCGACGAGTCGTCGGGCCGCCAGACACTGCCTGCCAAAGGGGCGGGAATGCTCTTCGTCCAGCCCATACAGGCTTTGTGTGTGCGCGGTTTCGCCGGAAAAATTCATGATGCGTGGAACCGCTGTTTGCATACCGGCGGCCAGTTCGTACGAGCGAATACGCGCTCGCAAGTCTGGATCCTCCGGATAGTCCACACCGACCGCGCGGTTCAGTTTGCCGATCAGATCCAGTTCCGCGGCTTGCTCCTCCGCGGTGGTGCCGTTGCCGTGTGGCGTCACAAACGGCAACGGATCGCCAAGGTCGGTCGAGAGCTTCACACCGGCATGGTGGGGGCCAAGGTAGCTTGCTCCGTGGCCGAACTCACCACCACAGCAACCGCCGATGGAATTACCCATGACGATGAATTTGGGGAGTTGTTGATTGAGCGACCCCAGACCGTAAGAAGCCCAGGAACCGATGGTCGGCTGTGCCCCGTCGCGGACGTGGTGGCCGGTATGCCAGGTGAGCTGCATACCGTGGTTGGGGTGCACGGTCCACAGTGAGCGGACGACAGCCAGGTCATCCGCGCACTCGCCGATGTGCGAAAACCAGTCGCCTACCTCCAGGCCGCATTCACCATATCTGCGGTAGCCAGTTTGGAGTGGCATCAGTTCCTTGTGTGCCGGAATTGTCATCCCCTGGCCCATCAGGTTTTTCTCGATCCGTTCCTTATCGAGAAAATCGGCAAACGGCGTTTCTGCAAATGTCTTTCCGGCATACTGGTTGAGGGCCGGCTTGATGTCGAAACTCTCCATGTGGCTGACGCCGCCAGCCAGAAACAGCCAGATCACCGATTTCGCTTTGGCCGGTCGGTGTATAACGCCCGCGGGAGCGGGTTGCGCCGTCTGTCCATCTTCCGCCAGGATCGCACCGAGTGCCAGGCCAGCGAATCCCATCCCCGCGTCCCCCAGAAACGTACGTCTGCTGGCGGAGGGCGTGTGCCGAATGATTCCAGAATCAGCTTGTTTGTTGGTGCTCATTTGACGGTCACAAAGTCGTGGTGATTGAAGAGCGAGTGGATCAGATTTTCCCGCGCGTGCAAGCGTGGATTGGTCGAGGGTGCGTTCGCATTCACCGCATCTCCCGGAGTTGCTTTTCGCGCCACCGCGGCGCGGTACACGGTTTCTCGTGATCGAAGAAACTCTCGACAGATGTGGCGATCCATCTCGGTGGGAGGGCGAGACAGCACCTGCTCGAAAGCCGCTTCAATGAACGCGCTGTTTTCGGGTTGTTTGTGGGATAACGATGCTGCCAGTTTACGAGATTGGACGAGGGTCAATTCGCTGTTGAAGAGAGCCAGTGCCTGGTGGGGCACGATGCTGACGTGACGTGAGTAGCATTCCGTTGGGTCCGCGCCATCAAAAAGCTTTAGAAACTTCATTTGTTCTTCGGGTGAGTGGTGGAAGTAGAGGCTGCGGCGCGGTACCGACATGCCATCAGTGACTGGCAAGGCGGGGCCGCCGAGAGTTCGATCGAGTGTTTCTGAGACCGCCAGCACACTGTCGCGCACGACTTCCGCGTCCATCCGCTGGGCTGGCATCCGCCACAACAGGCGATTGTCCGGGTCGATCGCCATATTGGCGGGGTCCGTCGTCGATGCGCGGCGGTAGGCCTGCGATGTCACAATTAACCGATGCAGATGTTTCGTAGACCAGGGTGCACAGGCAGGTTGGCCTGCTCGCCAGGACGAGTGCCCCTCCATCGCGGTCAAGATGAGCGAAGGCTGGCGCAATTCCGCCGCCAGCCAATCGAGCAACTGGGGATGGCTCGGAGGCTTGCCGCTAAGCCCGAAGTCAAACACCGTGTCGACCAGGGGGTGACCAAAATGCCGCAGCCATAGGTGGTTGACCGCAACGCGGGCGGTCAATGGGTTTTTCAGGTCGGCCACCCAGCGTGCCAAGGCCAGACGACGCCCGGAAGACGACCCGTAGACGCCCTGCAACCCGTTGTATTTGGGCGTCGGCGGGGCGTCGACCGATTTCTGGGCTGCTGCCAGTTGCCGATTGGTCGTCTCCAGTTTTTTGGTGGCATCGGCCACCGACTTGGCGCGTTGTTCGTCTCCCTCTGGACCGTCCGCGGCGAGTGCCTGGGCCCGCTGTTTTTCATGCTCAGCCAGGAAACGGGCCTCGGCGGCTTTACAGACCGCCAGCGCACGCTGTGCGCGCTGTGCGAGGATTGCCAATGCGTCGTGGCGTTTCTGGTGCGTTTCGGATGTCTCGGGTGTCGCGTCGCTGGCTGGTGCTTGCAGAAATTTCCAGGCGTCGGCAGACCAGGTTGCCTGATGTGCCGCGAGTTCGGCGCGACGGGTTGCCAGCACCAGACGCGCTTGTTGTCCGACGGCATTGGCGAGTGCCAGGTGAACCGGATCCGAGGTGTCCAGACGGACCAACGGTGCGTATCGCGTGATGGCATCCTGGGGCGCCAGGGCTGTGTTGTCGGTGAGTGGGTCAATTTGCAGATAGTCAAACTCGGCTGCGGCGTTTCGTGTCCATAGCTGGAAGCCGCCCGGTGCGCGATTGACCAGCTGGTAGGTCTGTTGCAACGTATCATTGATGAAAACGTTCACCAGGCGTTCACGTACCACGATGTTCAGTGTGAAGCTCTGTTGGAGTGGCACGTCGAGACCGCGGAACAGTTTGGCGACGTCATTGCGGTTCTCTTCAAAGGCGCTAAAGAATCCCAAACCCTGTTGTGGTTCACCTGTGGTCAAGAAGACCCCTTCGTTGCGGCCTCCTTTGTTGCTGCGGTCAAAGGAGATTCCGGCTTCAGCGGATTCGGTGCCAGCTATGATCCGCAAGCGCGCCTGGAGTGAAAAATTCTGGATCGGTTGCAAAGGGGCGTATTCAATCCAGCAGGTTTCCTCTCCGATTGTCCGGGATTGCAACAGGCTGTCATTGTTGTGCGACCATTCTCCGGGTCCGACGTTCCAGGCGGAATGACGCGCTGGCTGGAAGGTGTCTCGCCAGAGGGTGTCTGCAGTGGCGTCAGGGGGACTTGAGGCAGTACGCAGCAGACGCTGTTCGGTTTGTTCCAGGTAACGCAGGCCTTCTTGCACAGCGTGTTCGGACTCGCGTACGGTTTCTTCGAGACGGGCGACGGTTTGTGTTTCAATCGGCTGACGAAGATGGGGGATCCGTGCCAGGGGCGGCAGATTCACGACTTCCGGTTCGGTCCAATCTCCGAAAATCTGCGGTATGCCGGGTGCGATCTTGCGGTTTTCGTCAGGTGTTCGGTCATTGCCGCGCAGGTAAAATTTAGTGACCGCATTGCGGTCGCGGTCAAAGATCCGCGCGACGCCTGCCAGGTCGATGCCGCCGGGTCCACCTCCCCCGTTATCGATGGCCACTTGCACGGGCTCAAAGATGTTGCGGAAACGGTAGTATTCGTCATGCCAGATGGGGTCGTAGGGATGATCGTGACATTGAACACAGGCCATAGTAATGCCCAGAAAGGCTTTGGCGGTGTGCTCAATCGTGTCGCGAATCCACTGTTCGCGGCTATCGGTATTCCGGTTGCGAACCAGGAAGCCGGTGGCGCCCAGATTGGCGGGATCGAACGGCACGAGCTCGTCGGCAGCCAGCATTTCCATCAACATTCTCTCGTAGCCTTTATCGGCGTTGAGTGAACGGACCACCCAGTCCCGCCAATGCCAGATATTCTTCTGGCTGAAGCGGACTTGACTCTGAAACCCGTACCAATCGCTGTAGCGCCAGACGTCGAGCCAGTGGCGTCCCCAGCGTTCGCCGTAATGCGGGCTGGCGAGCAGGCGATCGACGGCCTTGGCATAGGCGACTTCCGAAGGGTCGCGCAAAAATGCCTGCAATGTTTCCCGGGCCGGTGGCAGTCCGGTCAGATCCAAAGCGACGCGTCGCAACAAGACGTGAGGTGGCGCAGGGGGCCGCGGAGTGAGATTAGCCTGTCGCTGTCGCTGGTTGAGAAAGGCATCGATCGGGTGCAGCGTCGCTGTTCCATCACCAGTTTGTGGAAGCATTGGGCGCAGGATGGGTTGGTAGGACCAGTGGCTGCGGGGATCGTGGGCCTGTTCGTCTGCAGGTGCGTTGGCGCCTGCAGCAACCCAGTTTTTCAAGGTTTCGATCTGTGCTGCGGTCAACGGTTCCGTATCGGGCGGCATGCGCGTGTCCGAGTCGGCAGTGATGCGTTGCAGCAGCAAGCTGTCGGGAATGCTACCGGGTGTCAGGGCGGCACCACTTTCGCCTCCCCGCAGCGCTCGGTCCCTGGTGTCCAGACGCAAGTCAGCTTCGGCGCGCAGTGGACCGTGGCAACGGAAGCAGTGGATTCGCAGGATGGGTTTGACGTCCCGCAAGTAATCGACGGCGGCTGGCGCCCTTCCCGGGAAGCAGCACAGGACGGTGAGCAGCGGGACCAGGTGTGAACGCTGGCGTCGCATCCGAGACCTCTGTTGCGAAAGGGAGAAGTGGTGGCCCTCGGATGTCGACGACCGCCGGTGGATGACCAGGAATTCCCTGTGCGGTACTGCCTCGTGGCAGGCTGCCGCTGCGTAACGTCATGCATGCTACCACAATCTACATGTGTCGGCGGGGGCAATCTCAGAGGGGAGTCAACATGCCAGGAATACCAGCGCGCTGCTATGTTCTGTTTTATGCGCTCGGTCTAGCCGCGGTGTTCACGCAGACTGCCGCGTACTGCCCCCCGTCGCCGCGCAGCAGCCGGTAGTGAAACAACCAACGGTGATCTGGCAGGAGGGTTTCGAAGGTCCACAACCCGCGCCGTTTGCCTTGCCCCATCACAATGCCAGGCAGGTGTCGGTCTCGTTTGCCTGCACCACGTCAGAACAGGCGGCCAGTGAGGCGTCGCTGCAGCCATAGGTGGCCGCCATTCGAAGTTGGCTCGACGAGCTCGATGTGCCCACCGATTTCGACGCCAACCGGTCTGGCATGATCGAGAAAATGCTGGTTCTGCAAGCCGCCACGCCCGCTGCGCGGTGAAGGAGTACACAGCAGGATACCGCTGCCGGCGCGGAGTGACCGCAGGCCCTCAGCGCCGGACCTCACCCGCGACGTCCAGGATTTGCGAGTTGGGAACCGAGTTGCCGAAGGCCTGAAACTGGTCCAGGGTCCAGACCACTTTGCGGGTGACGGGGTTGATCTCGATGACCAGAGGGTTCTCAGGGCCTGCGTGGCAGTTGCCAATGACATAGTTTCCGTTGGGAAGTACTTCCAGAGTGGTGACCCAGCCCAGGGTGATACCTGGCAGGTCCCGTTGCTCGAGTTTCCAGACAATCTTTTTTTGCGGCGTGACTTCCAACACGCTATGGCCATTTCCGGTTGCAATCAGAGTATTTCCGTTCCCGAGTCGCACCGCTGCGAACACCTGGTTTCCAAAGGCCTCGAGCCCATGACCGCCCCGCCGCGGTTTGCCAAAGAGCGGTACCTGGTATTCCCAGACCAGTTTTCCTGAACTGCCGTCATATTCCCGCACCGCACCATCTTTTTCGTGGCACACCAGGTAGTTTCCTTGGGGCAGTTTGCGGACCAGTCGCGTGTCGTGATGTGGATGTGGGGAGTCGACCTGGAGTTTGATCGAGTGCAGGATCTTGCCGCTGCGATCGATTTCAATAATCCGTCGGGAGCCGGATTCGGCGATCATGATGCGGCCATTTGCCAACGGTTGAAAGGCGTGGACCTCAATGCGTTTTCCCTGGTTACCGTTTTGCTGTGCGGCGTCATACGACCAGACGACCTGGTTCGTCTGCGGGTCGAGTTCGACGACTTTGTGGCTGCCCTGTTGCAGCATGACATGGCCATTGGCCAGGACATGAATGTCATGGATGCCCCCCCAGCGGGTTTGCCATTCTATTTTTCCCTCGGTGTCCAGGATCGCCAGCTTCTGGTTGCCCTGCAGAATGATCCGGTGACCGGCCGAGGTGTGTGTGGGCCCAGCAGCGAACAGCAGGCCCATGAACAGGATTGAGAAGACAGGTCGCATGCGAGGCTCCGAGTCGTTGGGGCCGATGGAATCAGGCACCTGCCGTGTTCCCAAGGCCCAGGGCGATGACGCACCGTGGCAGTCGGGGGTGGAATGGGCACGTTTCAACGAGGCTGTTGAACGCAGCCCAACAGCCTCGGAAATACCCTCTCGCGGTGGTCGGGTCAAGCAGAGTAGCCCACAGAGTCCAGGGTTTTGGCAAGCTAGGGCAGGCAGCCGTTGTAGAGAGCCGGCGGGCAGCCCAGTTACCCGGATCTCGCGGAAGCGGCGTCAAAGTTTACCGCGCTGGGATGCCGATTCATTACATGGTAGACTGAAGACGCCTGTTGGCAGAGCTCTTGCACCGACCGCTGCATCGAGAGGAGACATGGCCGTGTCCCGATACCTCTTGGCGATTGTTCCGGTTTCCGCGTTGCTGGTTTCCTTGTTGGCAGTCCCGTTAGCGGCCGCCGATTCGGTGGACACCGTGCTCCAGGCGGAAAACGTGGCGCTGAGCGCGGGGCATGCGCCGCTGGCTGTGGTCGATGATCTGGCGTTCTTGCGCCGCGTCAGTGTCGATCTGACGGGCCGTATTCCCGACCGGACACAGATCGACGAATTTCTCAGCTGGCCTGTGTCGGAAAGACGAGCCAGGCTGATTGATCAGTTGATGGTGGGTGAACGGTTTGCCGATCGGTGGACGGTTTTTTTCAGCGATCTGCTGCGGTTGCGCAGTAACGTCACAGGTGGTTCCGCGCTGACAGCCTACGTGCATCAGGCGCTGCAGCAAGACATGCCCTACAACCAGCTGGTGCGGCGTCTGATTGCCACCAATGGCAAAGCAAACAATACTCCCGAAGTTGGGTTTGTACTGGGTGATAATGCCGACCCCTACGCGCTGGCAAGTGTTACAGCGCAGGTGTTCATGGGAGTGCGCATCGGTTGTGCCCAATGCCATGACCATCCGTTCGACGTTTGGACACGCAAGGATTTCTACGGCATGGCGGCCTACTTTGGTAAAACGCGACGGGTCGAGAGTACGCTGACTCGCGTGGTGTATACCACGGAGGCCAACCAGACCACGGTCCTGTGGCCACCTGAAGGTGAAACGGAAGACGTGGATCGCAAACCAATGCGGCCGCAGTTTCCTTTTGAGATGATCGCTGCGGGACAGCAGCTGGCTTTTATTGAACGCTTTCAAGCGGCGGTTGCGGCGCGTCAGAAGCAGCGCGGCCCGACCGGTCCCTCGGTAGATGATCTGCTCGCGGCGACTGCCGTAAAAGCGCGGCAACGGACGCGCGATGCGGGGGCGCCCGAGTTGGACGTAACGGCTGAGGCTAAATCGACGCTGCGGCAGATTGATGTGAAAGGCAGTTTGTATCGGCACAGCGCCCTGCGTGATCAGCTGGGAGAACAGGTGACCAGTCCCCGTAACCGTCTGTTCGCGCAGTCGTTTGTCAATCGTGTCTGGAAAGAGCTGGTTGGTCGTGGCTTTGTGGAGCCGGTAGATGACTTTCGCACTGATAACCAACCCAGCCATCCCCGGACATTGGACTTCCTGGCTGAGGAATTTGTGGCACATGGTTATCAATTTCGGCAGCTGGTGCGGCTGATTGTATCCAGTCAGGCGTATCAGCGATCCCATGTCGCGGCCGGCACAGATGACCTGGAACGCGAGGAGTTGGAATCGGCTTTTTGGGCTACCACGCCGCGACGGATGATGAGCGAGTCACTCTATGACAGTATTGTCGTGGCCGGCCATCTGTTTGATTACAAGTATCCCGACGGGCAAAACAAACGCGTGGTGTCCGAACGCATCCGTGTGCTCGTTGAGCCCGCGTCGCCTCAGGTCCCGGAAGTGACCGGTGACCCGCTCAAGGAACAGCCGCTGGATGAACAGGCGCGGGAGATGCGACCGGAAACAGCGGCTCCCGGTGGCTATGCTCTGGAGGACGCCATCGAATTAGATTTCAAGGCACTGTTGAGCAAGCAGGACGACGTCAACATCGAACGTATGCGCGTGATGTCCAAAGAGGAATTGGAGGCGCGGAGAATGATGATGGCGGAACGGGCCAAACGCCCGACAGGTGGCAAGTATGAAACTCGGATGGTGAAACGAGAATACGATGATAACCCCAAGTTCAGTAGCGCGTTTCGGATGGCGTCGCCAGCCCCTGCAGGCCATTTTTTGCGTGTGTTTGGACAAACCGCGCGCAATGAGTTGGGTGCACAACGGGATCGAGACCCTACCATGCGTCAGGCGTTGATGATGCTCAACGGACGATTGGCGCATGAGGCGTCTCGGGTGGGCAGCCTGGAGCCGATGCATGAGCTAATCGCTCAGGGAGAGTTTGGGCAGGCTATCGAGTTGGCGTATCTGGAAATTCTCACACGAAAAGTAACGGCGGACGAAATGGCTGATGCCAAGGAACTCTTGCAGGCAGCCGCAACTCCGTTTCAGGGGATCGGTGATTTGCGCTGGGTTTTGTTGAATTGCAATGAGTTCCGGTTTCTGCCTTAGAAGTGACAAAAGAGCTATCTGCCTGGATCTGTTCAGGTTGCCCACACTCTCGAACACGTGATTTTGACCAGGAGAAACACGATGCATATGTCATGCCCCGGATATCGCATGTCGCGCCGATCCATGTTGGCCGCCGGAGCGGGGGCTTCATTGCTTGGGCTGCCGGTACGTGAACTGCTGGCTGGTGCAGGTTCCGTTGGTTCTGCACCAGCTGAGCACGTGATTTTGTTCTGGAATGGGGGCGGCATGTCGCATGTGGACACATGGGATCCCAAGCCAAGCCGTCCAGTGCAGGGGGAATTAGATCCGATTGCGACGTCCGTGCCGGGCATCCAGATTTCGGAGATTTTTCCACAGTTTGCCCAGCAGATGCATCACGCCGCTCTGGTCCGTTCGATTGCCGGAACACAGGGCGACCACGGGCGGGCTACCTACAACATGCAGACCAGCTATTTGTCGGGACCCAACCTGCGGCACCCCGGTATTGGCTCTGTGGTGGTGCATGAGCGAGAGAATCACGGTGACCTGCCGGCCTATATTTCGATTAGCGGTCAGGCGCCACGAGCCAGCTATCTTGGACAGCGGTGTGAAGCGTACTACGTCGCGAATCCGGGTGACAAAGATCCCTATCTGGCCTTTCCAGAGGGCATCGCTGAGGTTCGTGGTAATCGCCGTTTGGATGTACTGGCGCGATACAATCAGAAATTTGCTCGCCAACGCGGGAAGACTGGTTTCCAGGCAACGCAGACTTCGATTGATGACGCAGTTCGTTTGATGCGCAGCCCGGCGTTACAGGCCTTTGAGCTGTCCAACGTACCGCAGCAGACGATCGACCGTTATGGCGATACCACGTTTGGGCGTGGTGCCCTCTTGGCACGCCGCCTGGTGGAGAAAGGGGTTCGCTTCGTGCAAGTGAACCGCGGTGGCTTTGATACGCACAGTAACAACTTTCCGGCAATGGAAAACCACGGTGCGGTGATGGATCCGGCTCTGGCTTCGCTGGTTGCTGATCTGGCGGAATCAGGACTCCTGCAGAAAACCCTGATTATGATGGTCAGCGAATTCGGTCGTACTCCGCGAATTAATGATAACGCAGGGCGAGATCACTGGGCTTCCTGCTTCAGTTGCATGCTGGCAGGTGGCGGCGTCAAGCCGGGTGTGGTGGTTGGCAAGTCGGATGAAGACGCCATGCAACCCGACGATCGTCCCGTTAATGTTCCGGACTTGCACGCCACTCTTTGTCAGTTACTGGGTATCGACCACAGTAAAGAAGTAATGACTCCGTTGCAGCGCCCCATGAAGCTGGTGGATAACGGGCAGCCCGTTACGGAGTTATTTGCGTAAACGCTGCCGCGCTCCTGAGCACTTCTGGCAGACGTAACAGACGACCGCTCTCTCAGTTGAGGGAGCGGTTTTTCGTGCGCCGTTGGTGCGCAGCAACAGTGTGGCGTCGATGTGCTGTCACGCTGTTTTGACGGCGTGTTCACCAGCGGATACGCTAGATCTACACAAGTTCTCATCGGCTCAAACCAAGAGCGGGAAAGATCAGAAAATGAATGGTTTTTTCGGAGTGAAAACTCTGTTCGCTGGGTTTGCTGTCAGCGGCCTGTTGCTGGCATCGCCCTGGGTTGTCGTCGGACAAGAAGCCGCGGCGAAGAGCGTCCCTGTACGGGGTTCCATTGTTGAGGACCGCGCCGCGAAAAAGCTGATTGAAGCGGGCGAGTCGCGTTTCGAAGCGGAAGAGATTTCCAAGGCGCTGGAGATTTGGAAATCGGTAATCGAGCGGTACCCGCGCAGCCGATTTCGCTACCAGGCGCATATGAAACTAGGAGACTACTACCTGGAACGCGACCGCTCGTACGATCGAGCACGAGTCCATTTTGAGGCGATTTCGGCTGAGGAAAACCGGGATGATGTGTTGCGCGCGGAAGCGACCTTGAAGGTTGGAGTCTGTTTTTACCATGCCCGCAACTATGGCAAGTGTTTTCAGATCATGCGTGACGTGATTGAAACGTTTCCGGTCAGTTCGCAGGTAAATCATGCTTATTACTACATCGGGCTCGGGCATTTTCAGTTGGGTCACTACAGCCGGGCGATCGCGGCGTTGGAGAAAGTCGGGACGTCGTTGAGTGACGATGATGGGGACAGTCCTCGGTTGGAAGCGGGTAAACGTTTCTTTGTCAAGATCGAGGATGCGGATCTGGCGATTCTTGATCCAGGAGAATCGATTGAAGTCCAGGCGGTGACGACCAGTGGCGATGAAGAACGTTTCAAATGTTTTCCCGTGGGGCGCAACGTACGACTGGTATTAGGTTCGATTCCCAGTCGACTTGGTAAACCACAGAAACAAAATGGCGTGCTGGATGTCAGGGGAGGCGATCAGGTAAGTGTGACCTACGTCGATCAACACACGGCAAATGAAGAGGTCGATCAGCCCGTGATTAGTGCCGTGGCCGTGGTGGGAGACGGGCAGGTCATGATTACCGATGGCGCCTTCCGCGAGTCATTGCGGGGTGTCGTGTTAGACAAGACGGTCAATGTGCGCATCTCCGATCCCGACCATGATGTCACCGATAGTGCTGACAAGTTGACTGCAGTGATTGAGGTACACCGCCGCAAGACGGACGCCGAGTTGGAAGCGGAGGCCGCGGCAGCTGCTGCCCAGAATGAGCCGGACGCGCCGGTATCCACACCCCCTGCAGAAGATGCTGTGGATGAAATTCTGGAGGACCCCATCGAGATCGACCGGTTCAAGTTGATCGATCGTGTTGAGGTCACCTTGACCGAGGTTCCCGTTGTGTTGCAGTTGGTCGCGGGAGACACGGAGTCGAATTTACCAGCGGCGAGTGGCAGTCAGTCGCAGGAGCCAGTGGCTACCGCTGGGGATGCTGATACGCCAGCCGCCAAGCCAGCCGGTTCGATTCATACCTGTATTTTTCAAACCGTCGTCCCGCTCGGAAAAACAGCAGAGGTGGTGAAGGACGACGCGCAGCTGCAGGCTTTGCCTGGCGATGAGATACGTGTGATCTATCTGGATGAAATCAACAGTGGAGAGGGGCTGGCCGAGCTCCAGGCGCGAGCCCGCTGCCTGGAAGGGAACATCGGTGGTGTGCGGGTGACCCGTGCCCAGATTTCTAACGAAGAATTGCGTGTGCAGACCCGATTGAAGACGGCCGATGCGCTGACTCAGATCGGGAACCGTTACAAGGAATTCGGGTTGAAGAAAAAGGCAGATGAGAAATATCGTTTGGCCTTGCGTGAGTGTGAAGAGATCATGGTCGATGTGCGCAAGCTGAAAGGACGTTTGCTCGAAGAAGCCTACGTCCAGCTGTGGCACGTTTATTTCGAAATGGATCAACTCAACCTGGCCGCGGCGATGTGTCAACGGTTGCAGACCGAATTTCCCAGCAGTGGTTTTGTCGATGACGCACTTTTGCAGCTGGGAGAAGTTGCACGTACCCAGGGTGACCTCAACCGCGCGATTGGGATCTTCAACCGACTGGTAGGGATGCAAACCAGTCAGCTACGTGGAGAAGCACAATTTGGTATTGCCGAGTGTTACGAGCAGATGGCTGACGGAGCTGCCGGTAACGCGTCTGCACAGCTGCGTGATCGGTCGTTTCAGGAATACAAGAAGGTTTTTGACCAGTTCCCGACCAGCGGGCGTGTTGGTGAAGCGGTTGCCAAAATGGCGGAACATTACTATCAGCAGCAAGATTACCAAAGAGCGGTAGATACCTTTGAAACGGTTCTGGAAAGCCATCCCGACGCAAAATTCCTGGATGTCATTCTGTTTAACTACGGGCGTTGCCTGTATCGAATGGATCGAAAGCCTGCGGCGCGGCGGCGTTTTGAACAACTCATCGGAGAATTTCCCGAAAGTCCATTGGCGAGTGACGCGAAGAAAATCTCCGAGGCACTCGCGCAAGGCGGTTTTTGATGTGTTATTGGTGGCTGGCACCAGGTTTGCTGCGGATCTCATCGTTGGAACTGGACACTTCAAGACTCTCACCGACCAAGGCGCTATCATGCGACACACTGTCGTTTTTCTCGCGCTCGGCGTGTTTACTGCCCTGTCCCTGTTATCTCTGACCTTGCTCGCGCAATCTCCGCCAGAGAGTGACGTCGCGGTCAACCAGCGGGCAACCCAACTGGAGGGTGAGTTGGGCAAGTTCAAGGCCACGGCGCCCGAAGCGGCCAACGTGATGGTGGAACTGGCCGATCTTTATCATCAGCACGGACGAGTGTTGGGATTGATACGCGTGGCTCAGACCTTTACCGCGGCCCACCCTGCCGATCAACGGCATCAACAGATGATGCTGAAATTGATGGATGGGCTGGAAGTCATGTCGAGAACGAAAGACCTGATTGTTGCCTGTCGTCAGTTTCTGGAGCGCTATCCGCAGGCCCCGCAGGCTGCACAGATCGAAATCCGCCTGGCCCGGACCTTGCTAGAGAGTGTGGATCGAGAAAGCGCCGCTGCGGCGCATCGCGTGGTCTGGAAACGTCATCGTGCGACTCCGATCGGACGTGTCCATGGTGTCCACGCGTTGCGGTTTTATCTTGACCAGTTGGGTGGTGAATTCGTCGTCCAGGGTGCGGAGCTTGCTGAGGAGATGTACGACGCATTGCCCAAAGGCGAATTCGCACGGCAGATCGGCTGGAAGGCTTTTGAGAGTTGGAAGCGAATTCGGGAGTATGCCAAAAGCAATGTGGTCGGTAACAAGATGTTACAACGTAACGTCTTTGCCGATCCGCAAGAGAAACGCCGATTGTTCTACGCGATGGGAGAAAATCACGCGGCACAAGGGCAGTATCGAAATGCATATGCCGCCTACGGACAGGCCCGTGCACTGGCTGATTCGGCGGATGTCATTTACCGCCAGTTACAGGCGCTCAATAGTGCCCAGGCGCCACCTCAGGATATGGAGAGCCTGGCGAGCGAATACCCCAGCAAATTTCCCGGCCAGACCAATCGGTATCACGGCAAACACTACCTTGCGCAGGCCTACCTGCGCGCCCAGAATACACCGCGCGCCCTGGCGTTGTTTCGTGAATTGTTGTCATTGGATCCGGCGTACAATGGCAACGCTGGGTATTTCGTCAGAACCAACGGCTCGGAACCTGCCCAGATCGCGGACACCGAGAAGCACTTGCTGGCCGCGATCCAGAAAATACCTGAGCAGTCCACCTACCTGCGTTACACCCTGGCCTTTTCCGTCTATCGCGATTTGCAGAAAGAGGAAGGCAAGACGCGGCAGGCGCTTCGCGAACTGGTGACGCGCGCGGCGGAACTGCCAAAAAGAAGTCAGTCAGGGAATACTAGTGCCGCGATTGCCTGGTTGTTTTCCAACGCTGCGAATGACGGGCAGTTTGCACAAGAGGTGGACCTGGTCTTGCGAGTACGTCGCGCGCAACTGGCCAATGCCACTTTGCGGGATTATCCACGGAATTGGGCTAAAGCCAATTTGAAAAACAAGGACTTGAAAGCGCGTGCCGAGTCGTTGCAACGCAAACTCATTGCCGCGGACAACGATCCGATCATGAAATTGTATCTGGCGCAACTTGCCGGCAATCGGCAGCAGGCTGCCACGGCGCGGGGTGAATTGCTGGGTAGACACTTTGGCCAATTACCGCCGGCGATCGCCCGCCAATTAACCGAGACGCAGGCGCATTATTTTCGACACTACGCGCCTGCCGGGCAGCGCGCGGAGTCAGCCTCAATTTGGATTCCATACTGCAAACGTTTTCCGAAAGACGCATCGGCAGCTGCCAGTTTCGTCTACAACGCGACTGATTACAGCCCGCCGGAAGTTCGCCAGGAAGCTGCCTTGCGTTTGCTGGCAATTCCCGCGACCCAATACAGCGCGGATCTTTGTCGCAGGTTGTTTGTGGCCGCGGATTCCAACAAGAACCCTGATCTGGCCAGACGGGCCCACGCCTGGATGATCGCGGCGCGCCAGAAGGTCGCGCGCCCTGACCCGAGCTATTCGGCGTACTACGGAGACATTCTCTTGAAGTACAAGCTGGAGGCGGAGGCCAACGCCGTCTGGACGACTGGGATCGCGTTGGACGTGAACCACTATGAATCGCGGGAGTGCGCGAGTCGTTTATTGGTCCGCAAGGAAGGGCCAGATCGCGTGGCCTTCATCAAGCAATTGCTGAAGGCGGATTCGGATTTTCACGGACGCTACGCAAGCTGGTTGGCGAATGAACAGATACTTGCGGGAGATTTGCCAGGATTTGAGCAGACGCTCGCTCAGACACGCGAGCGGCAGGAGGAACGCCCGTTCCGCGCTTGGGGGTTTGACTGGAACGCTGCGTCCAGTTGGATCAACAAAGTTCGACAGGATGAGGAGGTTGAGGTTGCCGACCGGCAACGTGTCTACACCGCGATCAGCAAGCTCGAGTTGCCGCCTGTTTCGGCGGTCGCGCGTTTGATTCTCCTGGAAGCGAAAGAGCAGCAACTGCCTCCTGTCGCACGACTGCTGGCCTACCAGCGGGCGACAAGGCAGGTGGGGAATGATTATTGGGGCTGGGACCCACTTTCCCAATTTGCTCGATCGGCATTGGCCCGCAAGGATCATTTGGCAGCCGCTGCCTTGGCGACCGGTCTGCTCGCAAATGTGAGCGGGAACGTCAATCAAACACGCAAAGAACAGATGCGTGAGATTGTCAGTCAGAGCTATGCGCGAATGGGGACCGTCGGTTTGACGATCGATGAAAGCAGTCCGATTGCACCACTCTTGCAAGCAGCCCTCTACTTGCGGCTTGGTGATCAAAAACTGGCTTTCAATACGTTTGCTGACAATCGGCCGCTGTTTGACGAACACCGGAATCAACTGCCTGTCGATTTGATTGTTTTTGTATGCGAGTCACTGATTGGCGCGGGGGGCGATGAGAATTCCGACTACGTCGAAGAAGTGCTGCGTGGCTGGATGGTCAAACACAGCGAGTCGGAGGAGATTGACGCGGCAGATAAGGCTGCCATTCAGTTGTTGCTGGGTCGCAATTATTTTCGGGCACGGCGTTACGATATCGCGCGCAGCGAGTTTCTGACGGTGATGAATCGGTATCCCGAGTCGGTGCAGTCCGTGGAGGCGGAGTTTGGTGTCGGTGAGACGTTTATGGAGCAAAAGGTATTTGAACAAGCGTCGCAAGTATTTGAAAAACTAGCGCAGAGTCGTGATACCGCCACTGTAATTCGCGCGGAGTTTCTCCGCGGGCTGTTGTCGTTCCGCCGTGGCGATCGGGACGAGGCACGCCAGATCTTTCAGGGCGTGTTGGAACGCGTGCCTGATGTGCAGTTGGCAAATCAGACGCTCTACAATCTTGCCGAAGTGTACCGAGTGGAGGAACGCTATATCGACCAGCTTACCCTGTTGCGGACCGTCGGCAGACTCGGCAAACGGAGTAAGCGTCGACACAAACCGGGTACTCCGTTGTCGATCGTAGTGCACGATAGTGATCTGGGAATCAGTCGGGGCCACAATAAAATTCCTGTGCTGATCACCACGGTTCCCGGTGGAGATCGGGAGTTGATTCAACTCGTGGGTACTGGGGCCGGGCGAGGGCTCTTTCGGTTTGAGTTGGAGACGGCGCTGGGTGAACCCACTGCGAATGACAAGGTGCTCCAGTTGCGCGGCGACGATACGATCAAGTGCGATTACCCCGATACCTTCAAGACCGAGTTCAAGAATGTTCCTTTGTCAGATGTCGAGATCCAAATGGCTGCCAGTGCCGAATTTGAAGTGGCCAGCAGCCAGATTGAGGACACGCTGGAAGCGACCTTTAGCCAGCAACTCGAACAGGAGGCGAATGCGGAACAGCGCGATCAACGTGTTTCACAGATTCGACCTGCGACCCAGATCAAACCTGGAAATCCGATCTATCTGAGAATCAAGGATGCGGACCGCGACTTATCGGCCGAGCCAGATACCGTGGTCGTGCGTGTTGCCACGGACAGTAGTGATGAAGTGCAGGTGCGGGCTACGGAGACAGGGGAACATACGGGGGTATTTGAAGCGTCACTGCCAACCGCCGAATTGCCAGCGGGCGCTTTGGGGACGGATACGGCGATCGGTCACAGCCCTTTGATGGCCATCGACAAGGATCCCCAGACGTTTTGGCAGAGCCAGCCAGATGGTGCCACGCCGAAACACTTGACGGTCGATATGAAGGACCTCTATCCCGTGTCACGGGCGCGGATCTCGACACCCAATCCCGAGCAGCATGCGCCTGTGCGCGGTGTATTACAGGGGAGTTATGACGGCGAGTTCTGGTTTCGTCTGGTTGCGTTTCCCGCTGCGGTTGAAGCGGCTGATGTGACGCCCCAATTCGGGACCATGACGCAACGAGTGTTTGCGGGGAATTACACCGGCTACACCAATTGGCTACAGGTGGTCAACCTGGTCCGTAATACGAAGCCGGTTGAGGAGGGGAAAGTAACGCAACTGGCCTGGAGCAAACAGACGGATGGTGAGGCTGCGGCCAGCCCCTTCGCCGTTGTCTGGGCGGGGCAATTCGTGCAGCCGGAAGACGGCGCGTTGCGGATTATGGTGCGTCATATTCGAGCACGTCTTTGTCAAATGGAGTAC